>JAKPBM010000043.1 GCA_029778935.1 Bacillota bacterium
ATGTACCCAACACCCACCTTCTCGATGATGACATTGTAGTATATGTCTTCCACCTTGGCGGTAACGGTCAAATCGCTGTTTATGACCTTACCCGGCTCCAGCTTCTCCCCGCTTTCCATATACCAGCCGAGGAAACGCTGAACGCCTTCCGGCACCGGATAGTTGGGAATCTCACTTTTAGCAATGGCGGCGCCGGGTTTGACATACACCGTCTGAAAAACCGCTCCCTCCGGGTTCTGATAGGTAATCTTCTTGAGTTTCTCGACCGTAAACTTGTTACTGGTCACCAGCAGACCGCCGCAATAGGCCGTCAGCGTATACGTGCCCTCCGGTGTGTCTGGCGAAAGACCGACATCACTAAACGTAGCATACCCGTTGGAAGTCTTGACAGAGGTCGTACCCGTCAGATACTGGGTGGCAATCAATTCTCCGTTCTCGTCGGTCAGAAAAAGAGATACGGTGTCGACGCTGCTGCCGTCGCTCAGGCGAACGACCGGCTGCGTGTCCAGCTTCATGCCGGCGCAAGCGGTTTGGCCGGCGTTCGGCTGCGTTGTGAAGGACAGGGAGGGGAGCGCGGACCTCCACTCCAGGTAGCCTTTGCCTGTCAGCGATTTTGAATAGGGATCTGTTGTCGTAAAATATGTGAAAATCCGGCCCTTTTCGTCCGCGGCGACGGCGCCCATTTCCACAATTTCATCATGTGTGGTTTCCTTGCCGTTTACCAACCGGTATTTGTTCTTAATCGGCACCCAATACCGGCCGCATTCATCCTGTTTGGTGGTTTTCACACCCGGTTTGGAAACCCAAATAAGGTCGTTTTCCGTATCTGTTACGTAGAAAATGCAGTTGTCGGGATAATCCCTGAACAAATTATTATAATTGCTGCGTGAAACGTAAAAATCATTGGGCGAGTTTGTGGGCGCTTTTGCGACTTTTTGTATGTCTCTTACTTCCTTTACATAGGTTTCTTCAATGCCGCCGTAATAAGCAAAAAACAACCGGACATACCAAATATTGCCCGCAGAGTCCAGCATGTAAACATACTCTGTATCTTCATAGTTTGTGTTTACATTCGGGTGCTGATAAATAGCGATAATAGACCCGGAAATTTGCGGAATCGTCAGCTTGTCAAACCACTTGTTGTTGGTCTTGCTGTAGTAGTAAATTTCATTGCGGTCGGCATAATAGATGTTTCCCCAACGGTCGGCCCACATGGCGGTCGGATACATCGGCAAAGGGTTGTTGCTGTTTATAATCGTCCACGTGTCATTCGACGCAAGATAACGCCAAATTTGCGTAACTTTTTGATTTTGCGTGTTATAGCCGGGCCTTACAATCGTTATGACATCACAGTTGTATGACCCCCAACTATATCCGCCGGCTAAATGGGGCAACCCGTATAAATTATATTGGGGATAACTCTCTGAAATATTGGTTACTTCATAGGAAGTCAAATCCGAGGAGGTAAAAGTCAGCCTTTTAACATAGGAAGTTTCGAAAAATCCATTCGAGGTAAAGTAAACGGTCGGCATATAATTACTCGAATCATATTGACCAAGATGTTTCGGGTATTCGGTCGTGACGACCAGATCGTCGCCATAGTAAAACGTACTATTTTCCATATCTTGGCTATTGAAGTGATTGTACGAATTCCATCTACCGTACAACGGGTTTTTAACGGGATCCGGATACGACACGGTCGATCCCGTTTCATCCGCGCCGTCCGACGGGATGGCAATCAGGCCTATCACCATAATACAGGCCAAAACCAAACACAGCATCCGCTTGGACAGGGATTTCATTCACATCTCTCCTTTAATTTCTCTTTAAAATCTTAAGTTCCTAAAAACTCTGCTCTTATGTTAGATATCTTTATTTTCTCTTGCCGGTCGAAGCCGAAACGGCGTCAGCATGCTGTAAACAACAGCGAGATACCCGCCGCTTTGAAGCCGCGCGTATCCGATAACCCATTCAAAGGGCCTTATCAGGCTGCCCCGCGGCAGAATCGGGATCTTCGTTCCGTTTTCCAACAGCAGCGCGTCGCCATGGGCCGGCGGCCGGGCGGCGCCGCCGATTTCGCCGATTACATTCACTATTTCGCCGCTATGTAACTTCTTTAATTCTTTTACTGAGTAATACCAGATGCTTTGCCTTCCGGATAGGCCGCAATAGCGCCTCGCGCACCCATCGGGGGGAGCCAGATGGTAGTTCAGTCGGACTCACCTCCTTCATTGCTACCATTATAAAGCAATATTGGCCATATGCACAAAAATGGCGAAAATAGCGCTTAAAATGGCGAAATTGGTATAAAAAAGTCCCCTGCCGTTACATTTGGCAGGGGACTTTTTTATTGTGTGACGCCCTCCGGGGGCATCGATGTAACGCCGGCATCGCTTTCTGCCGGGAACGCCGCCATCAGCGTAAAGGTGTTCCCGTCGTACTTGGTTTTCAGATAGCCGTCGTAAGATTCGACCACCTTTTTTAATGTTGTTCAGCCCGAAGCCGTGGCCGCTTCCCTCTTTGGAAGTCGCCAGGGTGCTGCCGCTTTTGCTCAGCTGCCCGTCGTAGGAATTCACGACCTTGATCAGAAACCGGCCGCCAAAGAGCCTTGCTTCCGCCGCCACAAAGGGTTTTTGCTCCGGCGGCACCTTCCGGCAGGCCTCCATGGCGTTTTCCAGACTGTTGCTTAAGACGATGCAGAGGTCGCTGTCCATAACGGTGAGGGTTTTGGGAATGGCGCAGACGCAGTGGAAGGGGATGTTTTTTCTTTCAGTCGCAAAGCGTAATACCCCAGCACCGAGTTCACTACCGCGTTATCGCAGTAGACGGGCAAAGGCTCCATCTCCGCCAGTTCGGCATACTCGGCGACAAAGCGCCGCAGCTCGTCAAACCGCCCTTCCTCCGCAAGCAATGCCAGCGTAGCGGCAAAATGGCGCACATCGTGGCGCAGCGCCCGCACTTCGTTCATCTGGCTTGAGAGGGCGTCGTAATACTCCGTCTGCATGGCAATCTGGCGCCGGGCCATCTCCAGCCTGGCGGCAGACTGCTCATACTCCCTGTGCACCTTCAGCATGCGCAGGATAAACGCGACGCTAAGCAGCATCATGTACACGGCGATGCAGAGGGGGAACACCAGCGAAACGTCCGGATAAATGTTCCCGTTGGCGTAGTAAGAGTCCACCGCCATGCCCGCCACCGCCGCCGCCGTCCCCCAGAACACCAGCATCGCATAGGGCTGTAAGTTTGGCTTTCCGAAGTAGATTTTGCAGAAGGTGTACACTTCCAGAAGGAAGCTCGCGGCGGGAATCAGAATGTCCAGGTAGCGGTTATAAAAATCGTACGGGGTCAGAAAGTGCACAAGGAAAATGCCGGCGTAGTAGCAGACAAGAAAGATCTTTTCCTTTTGGGAAAAATGAACGCCGAACTGCTCCTGATACAAAAAGAGCATCAAAAACTTCAGTGCAAAGGAGACTAAAAACAACAGCTCATTGGTGGCCTCAAAGGACAAGCCGCCGAAAAAGCGCTTCTGCCAGAAGGTGAAAAACTCGGTCAGTAGCATAAGCCTCAGGTGGACGCAGACAACAAGGGCCACCAGCCAGGCCGAACGAAGCCCCTTCCGGTACGCCACAAAATACACCATCAGCAGAACAAAGGAGGAAAACAGGATGTTGCCAAAGAGGGCAAACCTTCCGGCGCTTTTTTCCGTGTTCTCCTGGATTGCCTTGTCGTAGGACATCATCACGGGGGCCTTGTACAGCCCCGAAAAGCGGGTGGTGGCGGTTTCAATGACCAGCTCATGCTCCCCTTCCGAAAGGGTGATGGGGTAGACGGTGGACAGGGGGGTGGTAAAGACCGCCTTCGGGCTTTTGGAGACCACGCCGCTTTGGGAAACCAGCCGGCCGTCGATATACGCCCGGTAGGCGCTGCCGAAATCCGGAATCCAGACGGTGACCGGCACGCTGATCTCCGGCGTCTGCAGGCGGACGGCGTAGCTTGCGTACCCGTCGGCGGGAAGAAGCTTTCCCTCGAGCTTGGTATCCGACCAGTACCCCGGCACGTTGACATAGGCGTCCGGCCCGTTCGGCGCGGCCCGGTCGTTGATTACAAACTGGTTCCAGTAAAACGCCCACCGGCCGTCCAGCACGGCGCGTTCGCCCCGATACTCTTTGCACAGTTCCAGTACGCCGTTTTGAGCGGCAGGCTCACCGGTGATCTGGTGATAGAACAGGGTGTATAAAACGGGAAGATGCGAAAACAACACCGTCAGAACGAGCCCCAGCAGTAGCTGCGCACGAACGGAAACGCTCTTCTGCATACTCTTACCCCAATTCTACATGCGGGAAAACAGGCTTTCGTAATATTTGGCCTTGGCTTCTTTTATGTACTTACGGGAAATGGCAATAGTGGTCTGGCCGATGCGGAAATAATTGTCGCCCGCTTCCGTCACATGGGAGAGATTTACGATAAAACTCTGGTGACAGCGGAAATAGCTTGGGTCATAGACGTTTTTGAAGATTTCTTCCATCTTGCCGTAGCATTTGAGCACAGTCCCGTCCACCAGATGGAACAGAATCATCTTGTTCTGGCTTTCGGCGTACAAAATGTTCCGGCAGTCGATGCGGTGGGTAACACCTTTGTACTGAATGCAGATCTGGTAGCCTCTTTCCTTGTGAAGCTCTTCCAAAGCCCTGTCCAGCACGGCGTTGAGCCTTTCTTTCTGCACGGGCTTTACCAGGTAGTTAAAGGCAAAAACCTCGTACGCCTGAGAATAAAAGTCGGTACTGGAGGTAAGAAACACGATTTTTAAGTCTTTCATCACCGTTCGGACGCGCCGGGCCGTCTCTATACCGTCCATTTCGGGCATGCAGACGTCTAAAAACAGCAAGTCCGCGTCGAAAACCCCGTCTTCCACATCCGTGACAAGGGTTTTGCCGTCGGCGTACGGGTGGATTTTTAAGCCGGGGTCGTATTGTTGCAGCGCTTCCGAAAGCTGCTTTATAGCCAGGGGGTCATCGTCGCAAAGGGCGATTCGAACCGGCATCAGACTCCCCTCCCAAACTTTTCACGGGAATGCTTACAAGTGTATTAAAAAGACAAGTGTAAAATTTTTCGAGTTGTTGCAACCGTCACTTCCAACGAGGCAACAGAAAAATTTCTTGCGACTATCAGCAAAACACGCACGGCAAGATATACAGAAACAGGGGCGGATGGAGAATACTTATATGTTACCGGTCATATGGAATAAGAATCTGCGGTCGCCGCAATGCCGCCGCCCCGCCCGCTGACTCCCATTGATACTTGCAAAAAACGGCGCAACGGATACTGTCCGGAGGGGGTTGGATGATTTTCAGGCGGTTTCGGCCTTCCGCTTTGCGCAAGACACCCGGCGCGCAAATTTCCTTACACCCGAAAATTCTTCATTTTTCGCATGTGCATACGACCCGGCCAATGCCGGTTTTGCACAAACCAGTTACACCTCCATCACCGGTGCATCCCCGGCCGG
>JAKPBM010000455.1 GCA_029778935.1 Bacillota bacterium
GAGGACCGGGTGAAGGACCTGGCACAGTACGGTTTGGATAAGCCCTTCCGGATCACCCTCACCCTCGAGGGGCGCAAAGAGCCGCTTACGCTTCTGTTCGGCGGCCGCGAACCCAGCACCGGCTATTACTACATGATGGTGGAAGGCGTCGACTCGGTCTACGTGACTATGAGCCTGATGAGCGAGTTTACGTTCCTGACGGTCGACCCCCTGATGCTGCGTTCGGGCCTGGTCTGGCTCCACGCCATTAAGGACGTGACGGAAGTCACCCTGAACCTGCCCAGCGGCAAGTATGTCTTATGGGTGGACGACCGGAAGAACCTCGAAAACAACACCGGCTCCTTCCAGGCCACCCTCAACGGCACGCCCATTACCGAGGATAACGCCCGGAAGCTGTATCAAAGCGTTATTTCCATCGCCTACGACTCGGAGCTGGCCACCGAACTGCAGGAAACGGAGCCGTCCTATTCCTTCGCCATCAAATACCGCAACAACAAGCGGCATTATCTCTCTTTGTACAAGGTGAACAGCCGCCAGTACGCCGTCCGGCTCGACTTTACCCCGCTGGACGAGGTTGGCTTTACGGTCAACATCGGTTCCCTGCGCAAAATCGAGGAGAACGTGCAGACGATTCTCTCCGGCGGCACTGTCAAAGATTAAAAGCAAAAGCCCCCGAAACTCGGGGGCTTTTTTCTATTTCTTTTCCGGCAGGTAGAAATGAAAGCGGTCGTAGTAGGGGGCGGAGACGGTTTCCTGCTGGCGGTAGGCCTTCGGTTCGCCCTCTTTCTGCAGGTCTTCCCGAACGTGCAGCACCGTGTAGGATTCGAACGTGCCGTCGGGCATCAGGGTGATGACCCGGCCGCCCCGGGGCGTGTCGCCGATTTTGGGTTCGTAGCTGGTGCAGCGGCAGCAGTGGAGCGTGATGCCGAACACGTTGGCGGCGAAGCTGTTGGTGTGGTCGTGGCCGACAAACATGCCCTTGATGTCGCCCTGGCCCAGAGCAGCGGCGAAGAAGCCGCTGTTGACCGTGGCGGCGGTGACGTGTTCGCCCCGGTCGCCCAGACACGGCTCAAAGAGCCAGGCATCGGTGTACTCGGGCAGAGGGATGTGGAAGAAGGCCATGGCGGGTACTTTCCCGTGAGTTTGCTGGATACGGCTCGACGTTTGGCGATACCATTCGATCTGGTCGAAGTGGATGTGGTCTTCGCACGTCTTTACCTGGCCGTTAACCGTGTAGTAGGCGCGGTTGTTGGAGTCGATCATGTACAAAACCCAAAGCAGTTTGCCTGCTTTGTCCGTAATGCCCACGGTGTAGTTTCCGACGCCGAAGATATCGTCGGGGCCGGGGTCAAAGAGGGCGTTTTTTCCATGGGCGCGGATGTATTCGCCCTTTTTCTCCCGGGCGCCCTGGCCGTATCGGTAGTCGCCTTCGTGGTTGCCCATGACAAAGGCCCAGGGCACGCCCAGCTCGTCGAAAGCCCGGCAGGCGTATTCCATGACGTCCGGGGTGAACCGGTCGCCGTCGGTGAACACGTCGCCCGTTATAACGATAAGGTCCGGTTTGGCAAACTCCGTCAGATCCTTGACCATGGCCAGGGTCCGCACGTCGTAATGCCAGTCGTGGGTCAGGTGCAGATCGGTTATCTGCAGGATTTGAAAGGGGCCGTCTTTGGAAAGCGTATAGGAAAGCATGAAAAACCTCCGTGATCCGCTAGCGCGGGAAGAATTCAAAGCGGTCGAAAAGGGGGCCGTGGTAGGTTTCTTCGGGGCGGTACACCGCCGGCAGGCCGTTTTGCGCGTGTTTCGGGCGGTGGAACAGGACATAGGTTTCCAGCCCCGCGTCCTCCGGCGCCAGTTCGATGACCCGGGCCCCCCGGGGGAACGTCTCCGGCACGCCGCAGCCGTAGCCGCTGCACCGGCCGTAGGCCAGGGTGATGCCCAGCACGTCGGCGCAGAAGCTGTTGGTGTGGTCGTGGCCGCAGAACATGGCACGTAAATCCCGCTGCTGCAAGGCGGCGGCGAAAAAGCCGGTATTGAGCGGCGGCGTCGTCACCTTTTGCCCCCGGTCGCCCAGGTAGCGCTCGAATAGGGCCGCGTCGTGATACTCGGGCACGGGCACATGGAAGAACGCCACGGAAGGGATAGGCCCGTAGTTGCGGCGGATGCGGTTCGACGTGTCCACAAACCACTGAATCTGGTCGGGCCGGATGGCGTCGTGCACCCGCCAGGGCACGCCCCGGATCCTCTGGAAGGCAAAATCGTTGGAATCGAGGAGAAACACCGTCCAGACGGGCGCGCCGCCGTACCGCCGCAGGGAAACGGCGTAATTCCCCACGCCGTAGATATCCCGCGGCCCGTAGTCAAAGAGCAGGTGTCTGCAAATGGACTGCATGTACGATGCTTTCTGGGCGCGTACGCCGTTAGGCCCGTGGGTGCCTTCGTGGTTGCCCATGCAGAAGGCCCAGGGGATCCCCAGCGCTTCAATGCGCCGGCAGGCTTCGGCAACAAGCAGCGGGCGAAAGTCTTCGTCTTTGGAAAACAGGTCGCCGGTAAAGACCAGAAGGTTTGGCGACTGGTCCTGCGCCATGTCCTCGATTAACTGATAAGTAAGCTCGTCTTTTTCCGGCCGCTGGCCCAGGTGCAAGTCGGTAAACTGCAGTATTTTAAAAGCCCCGTTGTCGGGAAACGGTACCGAAAACATATGTAACCCCTTACTGTAACGGTGCCGGAATCGGCTTTGCGCGTTCTTCGGCAAACCGCCGGCGGATGTCCGAAAGGCGCCCTACGCAGAGTGTGTAGGAATAGCAGAACGGCGTAAAGGATACGAGCCGGATTTTCCGGATGGGCGCTACGTAAACCGTCGGGTCGCTGTCACAGGGAAGGCCGGCGAGCGGTTCGCCGTGCCGGTAGATGCCGCCGATGGCGTACTCCGCTTCGGGTACAAACAGGCCGACGCCGAAGCCGTCTTCTTCCCGGTTGGTCCAGGCCCACCAGTGCTCCGACGAGTCAAAGCGCGTGTTGCGCAGGTGCCAGAAAGGCAGGTCGTCGTGATAGGTAAGTTCGCCGTTGTCCACGTGGTACAGCCGGTCCAGCGGCTCGATGGCGTAAAAGGCGGGCAGTTCCTGGGAGTTTTCGGGGTGGGCATAGCCGGAAAAGTCTGTAAACTGGTTATATACTCTAAGGCACGGCCCGTCCAAGGCGTACCAGGCTTCCATGTAGGAGGGCGTGGGGCGGTTGACGTGGCCCCAGTCCTGAGGGCGGCATTTGACGTAGAGGGAGGGGGTTTCCCCTTGGGTTAGGCGGAAGTCCACGATTTTGCTGGGCGTGTTGCCCTTGTCGCCGCCCATGACGGGGTTGTAGCACCAGGGCAGGCCCATAAATTCGCCTTTCTCATAGGGCGGGTCGCTAATACCGTAGTAGGACTGCTGCACCAGCCGGCCGGTGTCATGGCGGTTGAGCAGGTTTACGCTTCTTGTCAGCACCGCTTCCGGCGGCACCTGCTCCGCAAGACCCGGCGCGACTTCCACCCTGCCGTTCCGCTTGGCGGCGGCCACGCTGCCCGTCAGGGCTTCCAGATAATCGAGCCCCCCGCCGTAGCGCAGCGAAGCGCCCACTTTAATAACGCCGTTGGAAAGGAAAATCCGCTCCAGCGGGCGCTCCGCCGACGTTAGGGAAAGGGAAGTAAGGGTGATGCGCCCCTCGGCCCTTTGCCCTTTGGGAAGCGGGGTAAAGGAAAGGGAACGCGGTTTTCCGGCGGTCGCTCCGCCTAAAAAGCCGTCGATAAAGCTTACAAAGTCGGAACGTCCGGCAGGGAGGAAAAATTCCTCCGTATGCAGCCCGCCGTCCGTTTCGTATGTCAAATATCCGGCCAGCGGCCACGGGGATTCCGCCGAAAGGGCATACCGGTGAAACGTAGTAGGCGCCGTTTCCGCAAAATGGACCGTTTCCCCGGGGATAATGGCGGCCGGCAGCGGGATAGAAAGCGGCATATCCGGCATAAAAACACCCCCGAAAGGCTTTAATGAAAGCGGATCGACTCTTCCATGATGGATAGGTAGTCTCTGGTGGCCCACTCGAGCCGCCAGAACCCGTCCTCAAACACGAACTTGTTGGCCGCGCAAAGGTGGCCTAATATGCCTTCCACGCTGCCGATCAGCGCCCGGGCGCCTTCCACGGCCACAACCCCGTGGGAAACAACCAGCGCCGTGCCGTCGAAGTGCTGGTGGATTTCGGAAAGAGCCTTGGCGATGCGGTCGAAGGTTTTGGTGGTGTCCCGCGGCTCGGGGTAGGTGGGGCGGACGAAGGGTTCGTAGGACGTGTCGATGCGCGGGAAACGGGCTTTTGCCTCTTCTGGGGAGAGAAGTTCCGGCATCGCGTCGAACCACTTGGGGTCCAGCCGCTCCATAAAGCCATGTTCCACGTAAATCGGCAGGTTCAGATAGGACGCCACCACGTCCGCCGTCTGCAGCGCCCTCAAAAAGGGCGAGGCGAAGATGTAGTCGATCCGCTCATTTTGCAGAAAGCGGCCGGCGTCATGGGCCTGGCGGAAGCCGTTCTCCGAAAGGGGCGTGTCGTGGGGCCTTTCGGCGGTCTGACGCCAGTTTTTGTCCTCAAAATCCTGCCGGATGCCGTGGCGTAAGAGAATCAGCGCACAAAGCAAGGCGTTTCCTCCTTTGTCGATCCAAAGGGACTTATTGTGGATAGTATAACACTGGAAAAAGCCGATGACAACCCGGAAATTTTGCATATTTTTTACCTAAACCAAAGAAACCGTGCCAAGGCTGCGGGAGGAAGGCGAAAAAAGCGGGCGTTTTGGGTGAAATTTGACCTGTTTGTTGCCATTTTCCGGCATTTTGCATAGGATGGAGGGAGGTGATGCGTATGCATGTCGATTCCCGAAACATCGATTACACCATGCGAAAAGAGTCCGACCAGCTGTTTTACAACGGCAAAACGATGGTTACATACTCGTCGGAATACCCTTACCTGACGGATGAGCGGGACCTGGGGGCTCGCCGCATCCAGTACCAGATTGAAGCCCAGCGGCAGCGGTTTGAGCGGTACGTCCGCAGCCGGCTCTATTCCAACGCCATAGCCGACTACCGCCGCGCCCAGTCGGAGGGGTACCCCTTCTTCCCCTACGAGGCCGTGCTCAACTACACGGTGACTTACAACGAAAACTGCCACTTCAGCTACTACCGCGACCAGTATATGTTTACCGGCGGCGCCCACGGCACAACGGTCCGCTACGGAAGCACTTACAATGCCGTTTCCGGCCGGCCCGTGCCGCTGGGGTCCTTCTTCCGCCCGGGCACTAACTACGTCCAGCGGCTGAAACGGCTGATTCTCGAGCAGGCCCATCGGAACCAGCAGAAAGACCCCATTTACTTTGACAACTACCCAAAACTGATCTACCAGTATTTCAACGAGGACAGCTTCTACCTGACCCCCGAAGGAATCGCCATTTACTACGGGCAGTATGAAATCGGGCCGTATGCCATCGGCATTCCCGTATTTATTATTCCCTGGTCGGAAGTGGACCGCCCGCCGAGCTGCCGGTAAAGAGCGTACCGACATAAAAAACATCCCTGACATTTGTCAGGGATGTTTGCTTTTATGCCTGTGTTCGGTTGGTTTTCTGCAAGCGGGGCGGTTCCGGGGTTTTGCCGCCCTGCAGGCAGAACAAGGGGTATCCTTCTATTATTCCTCGCCCGCCGGAACGAGGCAGCGTTGGCGGGCCGGAATATGATACGGATTACCTTCCCCGCCAGGCCGTCCAGATGTTAAAGTGGCAGCCGAAGCGGACTTTGTCCTTATGGAACTGCTCCACGGCGGCCTCATAGGCTTTCTGTTCCGCCTCGGTCATCGTTTCCTTGTCGTGTTTCCGGCAGAACAGGTCCAGATACGTCATGGCCAGGCGGGAACGGTATGCCCGCTCTCGCTGCCCTTCGTCGGCGGCCTTGGCGACGGTGTCGTCCCACAGGCGGATGGCTTCGTCCAGGTGGTTTTGAATGAAGTCGGCAAGGTACGAGTCTTCCAGCACGTCCTGATATGCCTGGGGGTGGTAGTCTTCCCGGAAGCGGTATCCGATGTCCATTTTCTCAAAGCAGCCCATGTGGCGGTGGCGGGTGGCGTCGTGCAAAAGGCGAAGGTATTCTTTGACATTGCGCCAGCCGGGGCCGTAGTAGCCTTCCAGAAAGTCGTCCATATGGGCCTCATACTCTTCCTGGCTCATGTAAGGGTTCCAGAGCAGGCGGGCAAGGAGATAGGCTTTCAGGCTGCCCAAATCGCCTGTGTAGGAGGGGGCTTCCGTGTCCTGCTCGAACACGTGCAGGGCGTGGTTGTCGGCGAAAAAGCGCGCGTTGTCCCGCAGAATCTCAAAGTTCGGCGTCGGCGCGAAGTAGCAGGAGAAATTTCGCGTGTAGTCCCAGATGGAGATTTTATCGCAGATTCTGCTCCACTCTAAAAGCTCTTCCTTAAATTTGCCCGCGTTTTTAGCGCAGGTTGGGTCATCCAGCCCATGGCGGAAGCAGGCTTCGATGGTGCAGTAGCGGATGATGACGTTGCGGCGGGGACGGGTGATTTTCGGGGGCTTGCGGGTATAGGTGTAGGCGAAGGTGCGCACAAGCACATGGGGGTAGTCTTTTTCGATGTCCTCCGCTATGGCGTTGACAAAGCGCAGCAGGGTGCCGCTGGGGCTGCCCTCCTCGGCGTCCACGGCAGCGCATTTTTCGCACTGACAATAGCGGTCGTTGTCGTTCTGGGAGACTTCCACGATGGTGGCGCTGGGATTGGCGGCCAGCTGCTTGCGCACGTTCTCGATGACAATTTTCAGAACGTCCGGGTTGGTCAGGCAAAGCTGGCCGACTTGCGTGCCGTCATGGACGTTGCCGGCAGGGATGCGCTTGCCTTCCCAGAGAGAGTAGTATTCGGGGTGCTCGTTGAAGTAGATTCTCGGGTCGCAGAGGGATTCAAAGGAGTGGCAGAAGCTGGTGTCCCGCTCGCAGCCGCCGTATTTGTCCACGTCCTTGCCGGCGTAGTGGATGGCTGACCAGGCGGTGTAAGCCGTGTCGGTCACGTGGCTGGCCCAGTTGGTGAAGCGGTTGGAGAAAACGGGGTTGGACGCGTCGGTGAAATGCTTCGGCACGTCCACATCAAAGGGGAGCAGCCTTCCTACGCCCGGCTCGTACTTGCGGAAGCCTATGTGCTTTTCCAGAAAGCGGTAGACGGCGTACAGGGTGCCCCGGTCGATGCGGCCAAAAAGGTGCAGATTGCTTTCGTCGGTGCGGATGACGTAGCCGTCGTGCCGGATGCCGCCGCGGTCGCCTTGGGCGGCGGCGCCGACGTAGATGCCGTGGGCGGGGGC
>JAKPBM010000395.1 GCA_029778935.1 Bacillota bacterium
GATGACCGACTGGAACAGCTCCACGTTGATGGGGTCCAAGCCGCTGAAAGGCTCGTCCAGGATAATAAGCTCCGGGTCGTGGAGCAGCGTTGCGATCAGCTGCACCTTCTGCTGGTTGCCCTTGGAGAGCTTTTCGGCTTCCATGTTGCGGTAGTCCGGAATCCCCAGCCGTTCCAGCCAAGACATGGCGGACTTCTTCGCGTCGGAACGGGACATGCCATGAAGGCAGCCGAAGTAGACCAGCTGTTCTTCCACTTTGTGCTTCATGTAGATGCCGCGCTCTTCCGGCATATAGCCCACGCGGACGGCTTCCCTTGTGATGGGTTTCCCCCGCCAAAGGGCCTGGCCGCTGTCCGCCGGCATGATGCCGAGCATCACGCGGATGGTGGTGGTTTTGCCCGCGCCGTTGGTGCCGATTAGGCCGAACACGCCCGGCTCGGACATGGTGAAACTGATCTGGTCCACCGCCACCTTGCCTTTAAACGATTTCGTAATGCCTTCTACCCGTAGCTGCATGAAATCCCCCTTTTCTTATTACAATAATGACGGATTCCCATGAATCAGGCTTTCCTTACTCCATGCCCAATATGAAAATGCCCGCCATGACCAGCAGAATTACGGGATAATACTTGGCGCTTAACCTCTCTTTGAGGAAAATGTGGGATAGAATCGCCGACATGACGCTGTAGGAAGCAATCATAGGCGCGGCCAGAACGGGCGTGTCCGCCATGGCGTAGACGTACGTAAACTGGCCCGCCGTTTCGCAGAGGGCGCCGATGAACTTGGGCCGTTCGTCCCACAGGCGGATTTTCTGCTTTTTCACCGCCAGGAGATAGAACAGCGCGCCCAAAGCGCAGGCCAGGAACGTCAGCTCGTACGAAATGTTCGCTTCATACTCCGACAGCGCCCAGCCGTAGTCGGCATACATGCCGTCGAGCACCAGTCCGTCCAGAAAGCTGGCCACGCCGTCGATAAAAGCGTAAAGAATCGGCAGGAAAATGGCCACCGCCCCCGTTATATATTTCGTATCAGGCTTTACTTTTTCCAGTGTCCGCAGTTTGTCGGCATCCACCTTCTCAAACACCGCCAAAAGCAGCACGCCAACGCACACAAGCGTCACGGCTACGGCCTGCAGCGACGTCATGGTCTCGCCCATGAGCACCAAAAACAGAATCATGGCAATCGCGCCGGAAGCGTTGCAGACCGGCGAGGAAACAGACAGCTCCAGATATCTTAATCCGGCGTAGCCCAGCACCATGGCCAGGATATAAAGCAGAGAAACGGGCAGGTATTTCACAAAATGGGCAATCGAATAGGCTTCGTCCACCGTCAAAAGCTGCATAACGGCGTGAATGCCCATGACAAACCCGACGGCAATCACCATTTTCCAATGGCTGTAAATATCTTCCCTTTTAGATCCCATTTTGGAAAACAAGTCCGAGCCGCCCCAGGCGAAAACGGTCAGCAATGCGAATAGAAACCAGGTGTCCAAATTCTTTTCTCCTTTTGCTATCGGATTACACTGCCAAATTATATCATGGGCGCGATAGCCTGCGCAATAGATTTTGTCGCCGGGTTTTGTCATTCGTGCAGTTTTTCAAAACATTTTCTTGCGAATCGGGCAGTTTTGTGGTATTCTATAGTATCGGGCTATTTCCAAGCAGGAAAAGTTAGGAGGCTTCATATGGAAAAACAGTACCATATCGCGCTGAGCCCCGGCCAGGTAGGCCGCTACGCGCTTCTTCCGGGCGACCCCGGCCGCTGCGAAGCCATTGCCTCCCGGCTGGAAAACCCAACGCAGATTGCCTACAACCGGGAGTTCTGCACCTACACCGGCACTTTGGACGGCGAGCTTGTCGCTG
>JAKPBM010000010.1 GCA_029778935.1 Bacillota bacterium
TGAGTCAAAAGCGGTACTTCCCGAAAGGAAGTACCGCTTTTTTGCGTATAGGCTTACGGCCTCGGAATTGTAAGAACGGGGGTTACGCGTCCTTATTATTGTTGCAATTGTTGCCCAGTTCTTCGCGGATACGTTTGGTACAAAATCCCGTACGTTTTGGCTCCAGCTGCCGTCCTCGGACAGGGCTTTCTCAAAGTCCGCCAGGGTGGGGTTGTTACTGCTCAAAAGGACGCTGCGGTAACGCAGCTGTTGGACAAAACTTACGGCCCAATCGATTGCCAGGAGCGCCAGCCCCCACTTCAGGAAGGGACGGGAAAAGATGCCGGCCGCAAGCAAAAGGAGCCCGGAGCAAAGAGCCAGAACAGGCGGACTACGGCGGTCAGCAGCATTCCGGTAGGAAACAGCCCGGGCGGATATCGGCGGTTTTGCATGGCTTTCCCTTCTGTATCTTGAATATTTGGACGCGAAAACGGGTTTTGCCTGCCGGACGTTTGAAAATTCCGAATACCGTCCGATTGATAGGGATATGCCGCAATTGACACCTCAATTACCAAATTACGGCGATTTTACAAAGAGGATGCCGGGCGGTTTGCAAGCGCTGGTGTTTTGGCCGCTGGCATCAAACCCTTTCCTCATACGCGTCTGCCGGAGGGGAGCAGGAACCGGCGATGCTTGGAGGAAAAAAGCTGTATTAGGCCCTGTGTTTTACTAAGAAACGCAAAATGTCAGTCTTGCAATGGCGCTTTCGCATTGGCAAAATGACGGGGTTATGCCGGCCCAAGCCCCGCAGTTCATTTAAATTGAATTACCAGAACGGCAACGGGGCTTGCTATGCGCCGGTTCCGAAAAAATCTCCGGAATTGCGGCAGTGCAAAGACAAAGCCGCGGCGGTTGCATAAAAACGGGGCGGAACTCATATCCGCCCCGTTTTTTATCTTGCATTGTAATGCGAATCTGCTATAATATACTAATCGACAAAAAACAGCCGAAGGGCTTCGGCTGTTTTTCGCGAAATTCAGTTGCCTAAGGCGGGCGGGGTGTTGAACGTCGTCCGCTTGGAAATGCGGATTTCCACGCGGCGGTTCTGCGCCCAGTACTCCTCGCCGTAGCCCGTGGCGACGGGCCGGTTGGAAGCAAAGCCCGTAATGGACATGAGCTCCTGGGGCACGTCGCACCGCTGGACCAGGAACTTGAGCACCGTCAGGGCGCGGTCGGACGAAAGCTCCCAGGCGAAGAAGTTGGTCTTGCTGGGCGCGTTCTGCGTCACTTTAGCCGTGTGGCCGCTAATTTCGATGACTTCGATCAGGTCTACCGAGTCGCGCAGGATTTCGCCCACCGTCTGCATGATGGGATAGCTGTTCTCCTTCATGACCGGGGAGTCGGGGTAGAAGAACACGCCCTCTGTAAATCGGAAGTAGATATAGGCGTCGACCTTTTCCACCTGCAGCTGGTTCTGGTAGCCCCGTTCGCCCAGGATGGTTTTGATGTGCTCGTACAGTTCGTCGAACTCGTCCGGGCCCGGGCGGACTATACCCGTGCCGGTGGTAGTGGTGTCGCTTTCGGGCGGAACCTGGGTCTGGGCGGGGTCTTCGGTGCTGTCCACAACGGTGACCACACTGGGGCCTCCGCCGAAGTTTTCCTGGAAGCTGCCGATAAACTTCTGGTACTTTTCCAGGTCCAGCACGCTCATGGTATACAGGGCGATAAACAGAACCAGCATGTTGTTCATCATATCGGCGTAGGTGGTCAGCCACCCGCTTGTATTCACTTGCCCTTCTTCGGTTCTGCGTTTTTTCATAGTAAGCCCTCATTTAGCCGGTAACTTATTCCGCCTGCTGCTCCGCCAACGTATCGGAAGAGTAATAGCCTGTCGACTTCTTGCCGGCACGCTTTTTCGGGGTGGAGTAGGTCATGTAGTAAGACGCGAGCTGCTCTTTCAGCAGGCGCGGGTTGATGCCGTTCCGAATGGCGCAGACGCCTTCGATGATCATTTCCTTTTCCAGGCGTTCGTCTTTCAGACGGGCTTTCAGCTTGGTGGCCGTAGGGATAAAGAGCAGGTTGGCAAGCAAAACGCCGTACAGCGTCGTGATAAACGCGACGCCGATGGCCTTGACCAGCGCGTTGGGATCTTCCATGCCGGCGGAGAGAACCTGAATCATGCCGATGATGGTGCCCACCATGCCGAAAGCCGGGCAGTAGGCCGCCATGGTCTCAAACATCTGTATCTCCGTGTTGCGCTTCTGCTCTTCCACGGAGATGTCGTTTTCCAATATGGTGCTGATTTTTTCCGCGTCGGTGCCGTCTACCACCATCAGAATGCTGCGCTTTAAAAACGGGTTGACGTTCTGCTGCTCGGAGACAAGCCGCTCTAAGCTAAGCAGACCGTTCTGGCGGGCGTTCTGGGAATAGAAGTGGAGAAGGTCGGCCGTCTGGCGGATGGTGTTTTTCGGTTTTACGATAATCGAAAGAATCAGCTGGGGCATTTTAATCAGTGTCGAAAGCCCGTAGCTGACGCTGATGGCGCCGATAGAGCCGCCCAGTGTGATGAGCAGGGCGCTGAACATCCACAGGGAGGTAATATCGCCGCCGCTGAGGGCATAGCCGACGACTATGCTTCCAATACCGAAGATAAGTCCAAACAAACTAGCAAAATCCATAGGTATTTCTCCCGTCTAATAGATTCGGGTCAGCCCCGGATGTTCCCCAGATGCACGCCTTTGTTTCCGCCCGGAACGTAGTAGCCGTCCTGCATTTTGCGGTGGGCACGGATTTCCTGCAGGCGGGCA
>JAKPBM010000075.1 GCA_029778935.1 Bacillota bacterium
TTAAAACGCACGGCGTCGCTGTGGGTTTCGTCGTAGAACAGGGGCATGATCTCGTGAGGCGCCGTGCCTAAGTGAGTCTTATTGAAGTGGGCGAAGACCTTCGTGCCGTCGATGCCCTTCCAGTAGAAGGTGTCGTAGGGGAAGCGGTTGGTGTCGTTCCAGGCGATTTTGGTGGTCAGGAAGTAGTCCACGCCGCAGCCTTTCATAATCTGCGGAATCGCCGCCGAGTAGCCGAAGGTGTCGGGCAGCCAGAAGCAGTCGGAGGTGTAGTTGAAGTACTTCCGGGTGAACCGCTGGCCCCACAGGAACTGGCGGATCATGGATTCGCCGGAGGTGATGTTGCAGTCGCACTCAACCCACACGCCGCCGTTGGGCTCGTACCGGCCGGCGGCCACCTGCTTGGCGATGCGCTCAAACAGCTCGGGGTAGTGCTCGCGGATCATGTCGCTGTGGTAAGAGGAGCTCTGAACGAACTTGTATTCCGGGTACTGCTCCATGAGGTTCATCTGGTTGGAGTAGGTTCTGGCGCACTTTTTGATAGTCTCGCCGATGTGCCAGAGCCAGGCCGTGTCCATGTGGGAGTGGCCGATGACCCCAGCGTAGGGAACCGTCGTATCGCCGTTGGTCTTGGCCAGCACCGGGGCGAGGATTTCCTTGCCCTTTGCGAGCGCGGCGAGGAATTCTTCGCGGCTGACGTCCTCGGGGGAGTAGTAGAGCACTTCGTGCAGCTCTACCAGGGCGTTTTCTATTTCGGCCTTGCGGTAGGACTTGTTGTCCAGCGCCTGGTACAGGCTCAAAACGGTGACCAAATCGAAGAAGAAGTCGGCGACTTCGTTGTTTTTCGTGCAGATTTCCAGCTTGTTGAAGGCAAAGCGGAAGTCGGAGCGGGGCCGGGTCTGGAACGGCAGCTCGCCCATGACATAGTGGCCGGCGTAATATTCCAGCGCCAGGTCAATCGTTTCGCCCGCCTTGGGAGAGGCGGCAATCCGGTTGCAGTAGTGGTTGCCGTGGCCGGTGACGACGATTTTGGTGGCGTAGGTGCCCATGGGTTTGCCGTTGACAAAGAGCATGGCCTCGTAGCCGCCTACGTCGGGGCGCAAAAACAGCTCTTTTCCGGCCAGGGCTTCCGGCACCGTGTACGAGGTCTTAAACCAGCAGTACATGCTTTCGCCGCCCCAGACGTCGCCAGGTTTAACGGGCGTCCACTCCACGTTTTCCGGGACGGAGTGGAACTGTTCCAGCGTCTGGAAAGACTCGGCGGGAAGGGTGCAAACGGGCTCAAACAGCATGGGATCCAGCATTTCGGCAAAACGCTGGAGCTTGCCGACCATTCGCCGGATTTGAATCTCGTTCAGCATGACAGTTTCTCCTTTGGCACTTGTATTGTAGTTTCCATTCTTTGGCCTATCCAGGAACCTTTGGCAATCATACAAAGGTATTATACAATAAATACTGTAAAAGAGAAAGACAAAAAATCTGAACTTTGCCTGAGCGGAAGGCATCCAAGGGGGAAAAGCAGGCCGGCTCCCCTTGACAAAGGCGGGGAAAATCTGTATAATGACGCCAAATGGCAACGACGGGAACAAGTAGGCCCCGCAACCCTTTCCAAAGCAGAGAGCCTTTGGCCGGTGCGAAAAGGCACGGAAAGAGCGGCGCGCCGAATACCTCCCCGAGCCGGGGCCTGAACCCCTGCGGGCCAACCACCTGCAGTGCAGTAGGGCTTGCCCGGGCGCGCCCGTTACAGCGCCGGGAGTATCCGCAATGCATTGCGCCGTACTCCCCAAGGCCGCAGGGGTGACCTTGCGGCAAATAGAGGTGGTACCGCGAACCTAAGTAGTTAGGATTTCGCCCTCTGTCGATTCCGACGGAGGGCTTTTTTGATTTTGTCAACACATTAAAGGAGAGTTAAGTATGACGCTGTACGAAGAACTGACGCGGCGCGGGCTCATCGCGCAGGTGTCCCACCCCGACAAGGTGGAAGATTTGATCAACAACCAGAAAGCCATCTTCTATATCGGCTTTGACGCCACGGCCGACAGCCTCCATGTGGGCCACTATCTGCAGCTTTCGGTCATCAAGCGGCTGCAGCAGGCGGGCCACAAGCCCATTATCGTGCTCGGCACGGGCACAACCATGGTGGGCGACCCCTCGGGCAAGACCGATATGCGCAAGATGCTGTCGGTAGAGGAGATCAACTACAACGCCGACCGGTTTCTGGACCAGATGCGGCGGTTTATCGACTTTTCCGAAGGCAAGGCCATTGTCGAGCGCAACGGCGACTGGCTCATGAAGCTTAACTACATTGAGCTGCTCAGAGACATCGGCGTCCACTTCACCGTCAACCGCATGCTGGCCGCCGAGTGCTTCAAGTCGCGCATGGAAAACGGCCTGTCGTTTATCGAGTTCAACTACATGATTATGCAGAGCTACGACTACCTCTATCTGCACAGGAAATACGGCTGCGTGCTGGAAATCGGCGGCGACGACCAGTGGTCGAACATTCTGGCGGGCATGGATCTCGTGCGCCGGGTGGAAGGAAAAGAAGCCTACGCCATGACCTTTACGCTGCTCACCACCAAGGAAGGCAAAAAGATGGGCAAAACGGAAAAGGGCGCTATCTGGCTCGACCCGAACAAGACCTCGCCCTTCGAGTTCTTCCAGTACTGGCGCAACGTGGACGACGCTGACGTCGTCAACTGCCTGAAGATGCTGACGTTTGTGCCCATCGAGCAGCTGGAGGAGATGGATTCCTGGGAGGGCAGCCGCTTAAACGAGGCCAAGGAGCTGTTGGCCTACGAGATGACCAAGGAAGTCCACGGCAAGGAAGAGGCCGACAAGGCCCTGGCCGCCGCGAGAGCGCTGTTTGGAAAAGGGGTTGCCGATGAAAACATGCCGCAAACGGCCCTGACCGACGACGACTTTGTAGACGGTGTTATCCCGCTGGCCGATTTGATGGTCAAAACGGGCCTGGCGCCCTCCAAGGGCGAGGCGCGGCGCCTGATACAGCAGGGCGGCGTGACGGTCAACGACGAGAAAGCCGCGGACGCCATGATGGTTTTGCCAAAGGAAATGTTCGAAGGCAAAGGCGTCATCTTGCGCCGGGGCAAGAAGGTGTTCCATCGGGCGGTTCTGGCATAAGCCGGGGCCGGCGTTTTGGGGAAGCGCTTGCATGGCCCGTGGCCCGCTGACTAAGAGCAGCGCCGCCGGTGACGGCCTCCCCCATTCCACAGAGCAAAAGGAAAACCGGCAGCAAAAAAACGGCGAAGCGCCAAGCTTCGCCGTTTTAACTTGTTTGCCGATACGGGGCTAGATTTGGGGAAAATCCTGCTTTCCCCGGCTTTACAGTCCTAAAATCTGCCTCTTTTTATGGGAAAATTCCTTCCGGGTGAGGATGCCGGCGTCGTGCAGCTCCTTATACCGCCGGATCTGCTCGGCGGAGCCGATGAGCCGGGCCGGGTCCGGCGGAACACTGGGGTTTGGCGCTTCTTCCGCCGCAACTTTCAGCCACAGGCAGAGGAAAA
>JAKPBM010000408.1 GCA_029778935.1 Bacillota bacterium
TCGTCCAGGATGCCGCCTTCGCCAAGCCTCATGCGAAAGAGCGGGTGGGGCACGCCTTCCATATAGCCGGATTTGTTCAAAAACCCGACGGCCAGTTTTTCCGAAAGGCCGCTTTCCATCAGGCAGTCGCCGGTCTGCCGCTTTTCCGTGCGCCGGATGTTGTAAGGGGCCAGGCCCAGGCCTTCCCACACCTGCCCGTCGGGCAGCGCGATTTTCTGGGCGGGCAGCTCGGCGCCGCTGCCGCAGAACAGGAAGAACACGCCTTCCTGGCGGGCGGCCTGCAGCCCTTCCCGATACGGCAGCAGCCGCTCCAAAGCAACCTGGATGCGCCGTTCCGTGCCCGGGCCGGCGTAAATCAGAGCGACTTCGGAAAAGTCGAACTCTTTTTCGCCGGAAAACGGCACGATCTCCGTCTCCGCGCCCATGGCCGAAAGCTCCCGCTGCAAAACCAGAAGGTTGGCGTAGTCGCCGTAGAGGTTCAGCAGGTTGGGCAAGAGATGTACCAAACGAATCATTCGATTTCCTCCCTCACAGCGTCCATGGGCAAACGGCGGATAAACTTTTCCCGGTCGGAAAAACAGGTGATGACCGTCAGGTTCTGGCCCGCACCTTCCCACAGCTCGGGCAGGCGGTCCAGATCCCGCATCAGTTCGATTTTCTCCGCCGGCAACTCGGTAAAGGAAAACCGCTCCGCCAGGTCGTAAGCGTACGGCCCGGCCAGAACGATTTTTTCCACCTCCGGCACGTTGAGCTTGTTAAAATCGATGTCCCAGAGCCAGGAGGTTTCGCCGGTAAAGTACTTGCGGCTGATGGCGTCCACGATAATGAGCACGGTCCCGCCCCGCTTGGCCGCAAAGCTCAAAGACCTATCGTAGGACACGGAGTTTTCATGCTTGGACGTAAGTAGCAGCACGTCTTTGCCGTTTACGTCCCAGCGCTGCACGCGGCCGTTTTTAAGCTTATACGAGGAAAGGGCGCTGGCCGCTCCCTCCGGGTCCACCCCCATTAAAACGGCCAGCGAAAAGGCCGCCAGCATGTTGTACAGGGAATAAGGGGTTTTCAGCCCCGTGTGCAGCACCGCCTGCGCCTTGCCGGTTACGGCGAAGTTGCCCTTTTCGTCGTCCCACTTCACAGCTTCAAAGTCCGGCTCGGGCCGGGCGTAGCCGCAAGCGTTGCAGACGTACTTGCCAAAGGCGGCAAACTGCCGATAGGCATATTCCATCTCCCCGCCGCAGCAGGGGCAGTATTTTCCGTCGTCGTAGATGCCTTTTTCTTCATCCAATACGCCTTCCGCCACGCCGAACCAGGTGGTATGGCGCCCCAGGGCGGCCAGTCTGGCCGTCAGCGGGTCGTCGGCGTTTAAAAAGAGGTCGGTTTCGGGAGTAATGGCTTCGGCGATGCGGTCGAAGATGTACTCCGGATGGCCGTTGCGCGTCATCTGGTCCCGGTACAAATTCAAAACGGCAAAGAGCGACGGCCGGATATAGGAAAAGGTGTGCCGGG
>JAKPBM010000127.1 GCA_029778935.1 Bacillota bacterium
ATGCTTTCCCGCCGTTTGGGGAAATAACAGCGGGCGTTTTGTGCCAAAAGGCTTGAATAGTTGGAAAAACAGACGAAATTATTAGTATAAGACTTATTGTTCGACGGGTTTTTGCATAAAGCCAAATGTTTATGCCGGATTTCCCGTCGAATTTTTTGTCGGATTGCAGTTGCATCTGCAACATTTTGTCGAGACGTGGCAAAATCTAGGTAGTAATCTTTCTCATTTGCCATTATAATGAATGTACGTGAATGCGAGGGTTCGCGCAGGGGACGCAGTGCATTGGTGGGAGACAGGGTCATATGGATATTCAGATGGAACATGTGCTGCTTGGGCTGATTGACTATGCGTCCGACGGCGTAATCGCCATCCGCGACGGGCTGGTGGTGTATGCCAACGAATCAGCCAACAAGCTGGCGGAGAAAGACCTAAACGGGAAAAAAGCCTTTGAGGTGTTTCGGGCGGCGATGCTGCCGGAAATCAAGAAGTGCAAGAGAGATACCGTCATCGAGTGCTATCTGTTCGACAAGCCTGTGCGCATGCGCGTGCAGAAAAAGGAAGACCTTTTGATTTTCATAATCCAGCGGGACGAAATGGAAGAACAGCGGTCGGTGGGCCAGGAAGTGATTTTGGAAACAAGCAACGAAATCCGCAGCGCCTTGGCCGTGCTCATGACGGTGCTGGAAACAACCCTGCAGGACAACCCCTACTGGGGTATTGCCTACCGCAACTGCTGCCGCATTTTAAGAAGCCTGACTTCCAGCCGGTTTCTGCTCATCAGCCAGGAGGATTTCGAGCGGGAAATGGAGTCGGCCGATTTGGTCATGCGCATGAAGAAAAACCACGAGGAACTGTCGCAGCTTTTGAAAGCCCTCTCCATCGAGGTGACTTTCGAAACGGATTTGCAACAGCTGGACGCCGTGTACCATCTGCAGGCCATCCGCCGCGTGTTTTTGACGCTGGTGGCGGATGCCATCCGCCGCATTGGGTACGGGGGCAAAATCCACCTGTCATTGAACGTAACGGAGAACGGCCAGAACGCCATGATCTCCATCTGGGATCAAAAAGGGAAAGGCCAGCCTCTGCAGGATATCGCCATCTCCCAGGCGGACAGAACGGTCGCTAATCGCATCATGCGTCTAAGCAAGGGCCTGATTTTGCGGGAGACGCCCAAACCGGACGAGCTTATCGCCACCATGATATTCCCCATCTGCGGGGCCGACTATGACTATCTGAACCTGCCGAGTCTGGAGATGAAAGCCATCTCCCAGATTCTGGTAGAGCTTTCGGGGGTTTTGCCAAGTTCCTGTTATCAAAAGTAGAGGGAGGCAACATGAAGAAAAACATTGCTGGTCTGCTTTTGCTGGTTCTCTGCGTCGCCACGCTGTTTCCGCAGGCGGCCCGGGCGGATTACGAACCCCCGGTCATCGAAGTGGTGATCCAGCCCCAGTTTGACAAAGCCCGGGACTTTTCCGACGGCTTGGCCGCCGTATTTAACGGGGAGAAGTGGGGCTATATCGACAAGACGGGGAAAGTCGTCATCGACTTTCAATACGACATCGCCGGCGACTTTTCCGAAGGGGTGGCGGCCGTCGCCACCGTGGTGAAGGGCGAATACGGCAAGACGCCCGACACGGAAACCTGGTACTTAATTAACAAAACCGGCGGTATTGTGTCCAGCGAAGGCGTAAACAAGCGCTACTCTGCCGACCAGCCGGCATATATTGTCTCCGTAGTCAATGGTACGTACATAAAATACCCGGGGGATGAGGCGAGAGGCACGGTGAAAAGCCTGCGCCCGGCCCCATCCGTACTACCCGTGACCGGGTTTACCCGCGGGTATGCTTACGAGGAAGGCTACATGGTCGTCTCCACCGACGCTTCGGGCAGTTTCACCCTTCCCTCTGCCATCGCTCGGGCGGAAGCGGGCTCCAAGCCCGACAACCGGGGCGACATGCTTATCGACTTTTCCGGCAAAATCCTCTGGCAGCCCGACTGGGGCATACTGCTTCCTCCCAACCGGGGGCTGATTCCCGTCCATTCGAGAACGACGGGCAAATGGGGCTTTGCCAACTTCTCCGGCAAGTATGTGCTGGAGCCGCAGTATGAAGATTTTGCCTACGCCTACCGCAACGGCGCTTTTGAAATCTTCGCCGACGGCGTGGCTGCCCTTCGCAAAGACGGCGTATACTATGCCGTAGACACAACCGGCAAGGAGCTGTTTTCCACCAAGTACGAGCTGGGCGTCCACGGCGAAGGGCTGATGCCCATCAACGTCGACGGCCAGTACGGCTACTGCGATTTGCAGGGCTCCGTGGTCATCCAGCCCGAGTACAAGTCGGCCCAGCCCTTTACCAACGGGCTGGCGCTGGTGGAAACGCCGGGCGGATTTTACTACATCAACAAGCGGGGCGTCCGCCTGAACTTGCTGCCCTATGCGGACGCGGGCGTGTTCTGCGAAGGGCTGGCCCGGGTGCAGATTATGGGCAAGTACGGCTATGTGCGCCAGAACGGCCGCCTGCCCGACAGCGTCAACGACCGGCCCAATCAGCAGTGGGCCCAGGCGGAAATCGACGCGGCCTATTCCTACGGCCTGCTGCCCAATACCTTAGCCGCCCGGTACCAGACGGGTATCACCCGAAAGGAAATGGCCCAGCTGACGGTGACGCTGCTGGCAAGGCTGTCCGACAAGACGGTGGACGAACTGGTCTATGCCGCCACCGGCAAAACTCTGCAAGAGCATGTAAAGGCATACCCCTTTACCGACTCGGCGGACGCGTACGTCGTTGCCGCTGCGGCCCTGGGGATTGTGCAGGGTGTCGGCGACGGGCGTTTTCTGCCCCATGACCCCATTATCCGCCAGGATGCGGCGACCATGCTCATGCGGACGGCGAAACTGGCGGGTCTTTCGGCCAAGAGCACCACGGCGGCCTATGCCGACCGGTCGTCCATCTCCTCCTGGTCTTTGGAGTCGGTGGATTTTGTGACGGCGCTGGGGATTATGGGCGGCGTCGGCAACAACAAGTTTGAGCCGCGGGGCACCTACACCCGCGAGCAGGCCGTGGCCACGGTAAAACGAATCTATGAGATGGTGAAACCTTAAACGATATGCAGAAAATTCTACACGTTAACCCCGGGGAAAACCGGCGGATTGTCGCCATCAGCGACATACACGGCGCGGCAAAAGAATTTGCCGCGCTGTTGGATATGGTGAAATTGGCGCCGGAGGACATTTTGGTGTTGAACGGCGACTACATTAACCGCGGCCCGGAAAGCGCCGAGGTGGTGCGCATGGTCATGGAGCTGGCCGCGCGGCCGAACACCTACGTTTTGAAGGGGAACATTGAGCGGCTCGTACCCTGGTATCTGGATTGGGGCAAGCCGGAGGACATCCTGCCCCATTTTGACGACCATGTGAACAACCTGTTCTGCGAATGGGCTGCCATGCTCGGCAAGCCCCGCCCGAAAACTCCGGCGGAGTTTCTGGAGCTTCGGCCCCTTCTGCGCCGGCAGTATGCCAAAGAGGCCCAGTTTTTACACGAGCTGCCCCTGGGTTTGGCCATGGGCGATCTTATTTTCGTTCACGCGGGCATTGCCCCTTCGGAAAACTGGGAGGAAAGCAGCGAGCAGACGCTGTTAAAGAACGACCCCTTCCTGGCCCAGGGGGAAAACAAGACGGGCAAATGGGTTATCGTCGGCCACATGCCCGTCTGGAACGTGCCGTTTTCAGAAAACTCCAACAATCCCTCCATGGATGCGGAGCGGAAAATTATTGGCATCGACGGGGGCAACCAGGTCAAAGACTTTTCCCAGCTCAATGCCCTTATTATCGAAAAACAGGGCGATATGTACGAGTTTTCCTACCAGTTTGCGGATCTGCGCCCGAAAGTGCGGGCCAAAACGGATTTTGCGCCTTTGGATGCGCAGGGGTGCTTCAAAGACTCCTGGCCGGATTTCTATCTGGACGTGCTGGAAAGAGGGCCTGAGTTTTCCCTCTGCCGCCGGACGGTGTCGCAGGTTTGCGGCTTAGTGAAAAACGAGCACATCGGGCTTCGGAAAGGCCTGCCCTGCTTTGCGAAAAGCTCCGTTTCGACCCTGCTGGCTATTTCCGAGGGGGAGGAGCTGTTTTACCTGGACGAAGGCGGAAGCTACACCTTTGTGAAAAACGCGGACGGCTTTTTGGGCTGGGTGCCTTCGGCCTGTCTGGAAAAATAAAGCTTTGCCGAAACGGGAAGAATTTTCGGATGGGCTTGACAGAATGAAAGAAATTTGCTATACTATCTTCTGTCGTGATTGCCACTTCCCGTTTACGGCAAATGGCCCGGTAGTTCAGTTGGTT
>JAKPBM010000133.1 GCA_029778935.1 Bacillota bacterium
GCTGGACGGGCGCAACATCTACCGCACGTTTGAAAAAACCCTCCCCCCGTCGGTCAGCATCCGCGTCCACCGGGTGGCCATCGAGCTGGACGAGATCGTCTGGCGCTTTTTAAAAAACAGGGCGCTGATTTCCCTTTGCACCTGCTTTATTTCCCTGCTGTTCTTTCTGATCCTGGGTCTGCCGTACGCGCTTCTTTTGGCGCTGCTTGCCTTCTTTATGGACTTTATCCCCTATATCGGCTCGCTGATTTCCGGCTTTGCGGCCGTCGTCACCGGGCTGATCACCGGCGGCGTCGGCACCGCCGTGGCGGTGCTGATTTTCGTGATCGTTATCAACCAGGTTGAAGGCAACATCATCTCCCCCCGGCTCCAGGCCCGGGCTATCCATGTGCATCCGGTCGCCATTCTCTTTTCCATGCTTGCCTGCCACAAGCTCTGGGGCGTGTTCGGCATGTTTGTCTCCGTCCCTGTGGCGGGGCTGGTAAAGGTGTTTATGATCGAGTTCCGCGACATCTACCGCTCCATCGACGGGCAGAGCGAGCTTCCGCCCCCTCCCGAACGGAAAGATGACATACCGGAAGAGCCTGCCGACAAAACGCCTGTGTTCGCGTCGTTGAAGCGATCCGCCAAAAACGGTTCCAACGGAAAACGGAAGAAAAAATCATAAGCCAAGGAGTGTTGTGCCCATGAGGATTTCCATCAGCGAAAACAGCGCGGCTTTGGGCAGATTGGCCGCGAAAGACATCGCCGCCCGCCTGAACGCCGCCATTGCGGAAAAAGGCTTTGCCCGGGTGGTGCTTTCCACCGGCGCTTCCCAGTTTGACATGTTCACCGCCCTGGTGAAAGAACCGGTAGACTGGTCGAAGGTGGAGATGTTCCATCTGGACGAGTATATCGGCATCCCGGACACCCACATTGCCAGTTTCCGCAAATACCTGAAGGAGCGTTTTCTGGCAAACGTCCCCTCCCTGACACAGGTCAACTTCGTAAACGTCGAGGGCAATATAGTTCAGGCCATCGCCGACGTCAGCGCGAAGCTGCTGGAAAAGCCCGTGGATGTGGGCGTTATCGGCATCGGCGAAAACGGGCACATCGCCTTTAACGACCCGCCGGCGGATTTCGCCACGACCGACCCGTACATCATCGTCACTTTGGACGACGCCTGCAAGCGCCAGCAGGTGCGGGAAGGCTGGTTCCCGGACATCGACTCGGTTCCCAAGCAGGCCGTTTCCATGTCTGTGTTCCAGATTATGCAGTGCAAGTCCATCGTCTCCGTCGTGCCCCATGCGGTGAAGTCCTGGGCGGTGAAAAACGCGCTGACGCAGCCCGTTTCCCCCACCATTCCGGCTTCCATGCTGCGGATGCACCCCGACTGGACGCTGTATCTGGACGAAAACTCCGCTTCCGAGCTGGATAAGAACAGTCTGGCGCGGTTTTTAGTGTAAGGAAGTACATAATCAAAAGGGGAACCATGCGGTTCCCCTTTTTGCTATTTATGTACTTGTTCCCCACGCGGCTAAATCCGCTTGGATATTCAAGAATTCCCGTTGGCTGCTTGTTCTGCGGCTTCAACTCCGCGTTGGTGGGTTGGTTGCCATGGGCAATATGCGCGAATGGCAAGTTGCGTTTCCTGCGGATGGCCAATCTCGCGTAAAACCGGCGGCCTTTTGATATCCGGCAAGCAGATAACCCGGCCGCCTGCTTGTTCATAGTGCAGGAACCCAGCACAAGCGAACTTCGCGCGGGTGAAGGCGGCAGAACATTGCCGCCGCACGGGGCTGCCACACTTTTATGCGGCAATCAGCATCCGCATTGTTTGAGAAAGGATGCTGCAACCTTTCCCTTCACGCCGTCCGGCCAGCGCTCAGCCAAACAGCCGGCATCTCCGCCCTACAGCATGTCCGGGCTGGCCGAAAGCACGGCTTCCACATGCCTGCGATACTCCGCCGCCACGTCCTCCGGCCCCAGAAGGCCCGCTTCGCCGCCGAACCCGGCCAGCCAGCCGAAAAACTGGGGACTGACAAACACTGGGCAAGTGACGGTGAAATACCGCTCCCCCGTTTTGCGCAAGGGGACGTCCTTTCCAAACCGGTCGATGACCACCGACACCAGCCGGCTGGCAAACCACATGGTCACTTCCCGCTCCTCCCCGCCGTACATGGAGAAGATTTTGCCCGCGTAGGCGGCCAAATCCAGCTCGGGAAGCTCCTCGGCGTTTTCCCTGGGTATATCCTCCACCTGAATCTCCACCATTCTGTCAACGCGGTAGTGCTTCATCTGCCCCGCTTCGCCGTCGTAGCCGATGAGGTAGTAATTTTCGTCGCCAAAGGAAAGGGCCAGCGGGCTGATGAGGTAGCGCCCGCCGCCCCGGCGGTACACACGGCGTTTGGAAACGTCATAGGCGAAGTATCGAAAGCTGATTTTCCGGTTCTCCGCAATGGCCTGGTGGATGGCGTCGGTGTTGTAGTAGATGCTTTCGTTCATAGTTTTGACCCGCCCGGCCACATACACCTGCCGGCGCAGCTGTTTCGCCTCATATGCGCTGGCCAGCTTTTCCAGCTTTTCGATGAGTTCGATGGACTTCTTATGAGTAATGAACCGCGACGACTGCACCAAATCCACCAGCAGCTTCAGCTCCGGCAGCGAAAACGTCCTCTCGGCAAGGTAGTAGGCGGTGACTCTGGATTTGACGGCGATGATATCGTACCCAAAGGTCCGCAGGGCTTCCAAATCGTCGTACAGGCTCTTTCTTTCGGCGACGATGCCGAAATCGGCCAGCCGCTTTGTAATCTCCGCCAGCGTCAGCGGGTGGAATTCGTCGGTTTCCTCTGTCAGGATTTTCAGAAGGTACAGAATTTTCAGCTTTTGCCCCTGCGAACGCGCCATCGTTCCCCTCCTATGTATTTACCTGTTCCTGCGCCCCTCCGAAACGGCAAGAAAAATCAGCACCGCCGCGGCAATGCCCGCCAGAATCAAAACCCCGGCGAAATCCGGCCCTTTCTCGCCCGGGCCGGCAAGAACCAGCGTGACCACATGCCAGCCTACAAACAGCCCCAGATAAAATACGGCCACAACCAGTGCCCGGGCATACGGCCCGTTTTCCGCCTTCCCTTTCTTTCTGCAAACCAAGCGGTAAACCGTTCGGGCAAGAAAAGCCAGAACAACCGACGGCAGCAGAAACAGCGCCGTAAAAAACAGCGCGCCCGGCGTGCGCGCCAGTACAAACGCCGCCCAAACGGCCAGCAACGCGACCACAAGCCATCCGGAATAGCCCGCCAGCCCGGCCTCCCCCCTGTAAACCTTATACCTTTGCACAGGGTCCCGGTGGTTCATCCATACCGCCTCCCGAAAGGATTTACTTCCATGCTTCCGTTCTTATGTAAAGGTATTTATTTTACAGTACTTACGCTATACTCCCGGCATGTATAGCTCAGATATCGGGCTGTTTTGCTCTGATTCCCGGTGTTCCTGCAACATTTCCCGGGCAATTGCGTATAGGAAAGGGCCGGCGGAAGCCGACCCTTTTTCATTTTCCTACCATAGGCAGCTCGCCATGTTGGGCGATGGAAGCGCTGATAGTGGACGCCAGCGCCTGGCGGCCGAAGCGTTCGATGTCCGACTTATCGCTCTTCTGGTGGGACAGGCGGCCGGCGCCGCCGATACAGCCGCCCACGCAGGCCATGCCTTCCACGAAGTTTTCCGCCAGAATGCCTTTGGCGGCTTTGAGCAGCGCCACCTTGCACTCCTCCAGCCCGTTGCAGACCAGCGGGCGGATGGAAAAGGCCAGCCCCTGCTCCCTGATAGCCTGGGACACCGCGCCGGACAAACCGCCGGAAGCGGCAAAACTGCGCCCGAAATAGGACGCGTTGTCCAGCTTTTCCATGGGCAGTAGGTTTAAGTCGATGTCCTTGCTGTCAATCAGCGCCTGCAGTTCCTCAAACGTGAGCACACAGTCGACATAAGACGACAGCTCCGGCTGCCGGACTTCCATCTTTTTGGCCGTGCAGGGGCCGATGAACACGACTTTCGCCGTCGGGTCTTTAGCCTTTATGTGCCTGGCCAGCATCACCATGGGCGAAGGCGTTTTGGAAATGTGCTTCTGCAGCGTGGGGAAGAACTTTTTCACATAGTCCACAAACGCCGGGCAGCAGGAAGAAAGCAGAAAGCCTTTTTCCGAAAGCTCCCTGGCTTCTTCCATGGCCGCCATGTCGGCCCCAAGGGCCACTTCCAGCACGTATGTAAAGCCGATGGCCTTGATGCCGGCGATGACCTGGCCCAGATTGGCATAGTCGAACTGGCAGGCAAAAGACGGCGCCAGCATGGCGTAGACATTCACGTTTTCCGGGTTTTTGAGGATGGACACGGCGGTCAGGATGTCGCTTTTGTCCATCATCGCCCCGAAGGGGCACTGGATGACGCAGGCGCCGCAGGCGACGCACTTGTCGTCGGCGATGCGGGCCTTTTTGTGCACGTTCTGGGAAACGGCCTTTGTTTTGCACGCCCGCTCGCAGGGCCGCGTACGGCTGATGATGGCGCCGTAGGGGCAGGCCGCCGCGCATTTGCCGCATTCGGCGCATTTGTCCGTGTCGATGACAGCCCGCTGGCTCCGGCGGGCAAAGGAGATGGCGCCGAAGTTGCAGGCGTCTTCGCAGGGGTGCGCGATGCAGCCGCGGCACATGTCCGTTACGTTGTAGCGCTGTACGGGGCATTCATCGCAGGCGATGGGAAGCACCTCG
>JAKPBM010000134.1 GCA_029778935.1 Bacillota bacterium
ACTACCGATTAAGCGAAACGGGAAAAGAACTGTACGAGCGGCTTGTGCAAGACTACCGCCGCATGGTGAGACAGCTGGACAGCCTGGTAGGAGGTACGGACTATGACGCTGATTGACAAATACGTGTATACGACGGTCAGACGCTTGCCCGAAAAAATGCGGGAGGAAGTGGAAGCGGAGCTTCGCGCCAACATCGCGGAGATGCTACCTGACAACCCTTCGGAAGAAGAAGTGAAAGAAGCGCTCAAGGCCATGGGCAACCCCGTGACGCTGGCGGAAAGATACCGCGGGGAGGCAAGATACTTAATCGGCCCGGCCGTGTTTGAGTTTTACCTGCTGGTACTGAAAATCGTTCTGCCGGTGGTGTGCATCGCGCTGCCGTTTGTGACCTTGATGCAAATACTGACCGGAGAGCTGGAAGGGGAGTTCGTCTTTGGCAAAATGCTATCGGACATCTTCAGCGGCGGGTTTTCGGCCTTTACCTGGGTGACGGTGATTTTCGCCATCTTGGAGCGCGTAAAGTTTCAGGGCAAGGAATGGCCCTACACGGGAAAAGAGTGGACTTTTGACGATCTGGAACAGCCGAAAGAGCCGGGCAAAAAGCGCGTCGGCTACGCGGACCCCGTTGCCGACATTGTGTTTGCCGTCGTCGGCGTGCTTTTGGTCACCGTGTGCGCCAAATACCTTGGCTGGTATGACAAAGGGGCGGACGGGTACGTCATCACGCCGCTATTTAACGAGGCGAGATTGGCTGGATATATCCCCTTTGTCGCCCTGTCGGCGGCTGTTACCTGCGCGGTCCGCACGGCGCAGCTGATTTGGCAGAAATGGACCCCTTTGCTTACGGGGCTGGAGATTTTCCGGAGGGCCGTGAGCCTTTGCGTGTTCCTGTTCTTTGTGAATGACGCCGCTTTGATTTCCGCCGATTTTCTGAATGCCGCGGCGGTGGCCGTTCCGGCGGAAACCCTTGCCAGGTCTATCAGCGCCACGGCTAAAGGGCTTTCGGTGTTAGCCGTGACGGGGTTTGTATTCGAAGTGATAAAGCATTTGAAAAGGGCAAAATAAAAAACGCCGGCAGCAAACGATTTTGCTGCCGGTTTTTTATTAGAAGGGATATTGATCTTCGGGTATAGGCTCTAAAATGCCGCCTTTAGAGAAACGCACGGGGATGATTTTGACTTTTGTGTAGCGGATGATTTCCTTGACGCGGGCCCGCTCCATTTCCGTGTAGAACAGGAAGGAAACGCCCGTCTTACGGGCGCGGCCCGTACGGCCGACGCGGTGAAGGTAGACGGTGTTGTCCTGGGGCACGTCGAAGTTGAACACGACGTCCACGTCGGAAACGTCGATGCCGCGGGCGGCCACGTCCGTTGCCACCAGCACCTGCAGTTCCCGCGCCTTAAACTGCTTCATAATCTGGTTGCGCTTTTTCTGGTTTACGTCGCTGGACAAGGCCTCGACGGAAAACTTCTTCTCCGCCAGCCGGCGGCGGATCATTTCCGTGCCGCTTTTGGTGTTGCAGAAAACCATGACCCGCTGGTAGTCGTACAGGCGGAGGATTTTAATTAAAAAGTCCATCTTGGCCAGTTTTGAGCATTCCAGCGCGTACTGGGTGATTTTCGGTTCGCTCTCCTTTTCGGGAGTGACGGTGATCTCCACGGCGTCTTCCCGCTGATAAAGCCACATGAGGTCCATTACTTCCCGGGAAATAGTGGCCGAGAAAAGGGCAAACTGCTTTGTTTCGGGCAGCTGTTCCATGATCTTGCAGACGTCCTGGAAAAAGCCCATGTCGAGCATCTCGTCCGCTTCGTCCAAAACAACGGTCTGGATGGCGTTCAGCTTTACCGTGTGCCGGTGGATATGGTCGAGCATGCGGCCCGGCGTGGCGACGATGATCTGAGGGTTCTTTTTGAGGGCGGTAATCTGTTTCTGGATGGGCGCGCCGCCGTACAGCACTACAGAGCGCACGCCGGGCAGGTACTTGGTGAGCTTGGTAATCTCCTGATGGATCTGGATGGCCAGCTCTCTGGTGGGAGAGAGGATTAGAAACTGGGGCTGGGTGGCCTCCGGGTCGGTTTTTTCCACCAGGGGGATGCCGAAGGCAAAGGTTTTGCCCGTGCCCGTGGGGGATTTCACGACGACGTCCTTGCCTTCCAGCATGTGGGGAATGGTTTTCCACTGCACCTCGGTCATTTCGTCAAAGCCCAGATCGGCGACGGCTTTTTTTATGTTTTCCGAAACATTTAACTCTGAATAACGCGTGACTTCCATGGGTAACCTCGCTTTGCAAAGGTTTTTTACTGCTTCCCAAGCTGAGAAATTTGCACAAATTTGGGGGATTGTATTGAAAAATTTCACGTTTTGCAGAACCCGGAACAAAGCCTGTTCTCTACTTTTTTCATATTGTACCAAAAAACGGGCCGTTTGTCCAATCCTTCCGAGGGATTTGGGTTTTCGTTGACTTTTGGGTGGGATCGTATATAATGAAACTCGGAAATTTCAGGAAAAGAGGTGGCAGGTTGCGCATCGCGGCCATTGATTTGGGCGACGCCAGAACGGGCGTTGCGCTCTCGGACTTGATGGGCATGGTGGCGGGGGAGACGTTCGTTATCGAGGAGCCGGACAGGGAAGAACTCTGCCGGAAAATTGCTAAGATTCTGGTGGAAAAAGGCGTTTCCCGCGTCGCCGTAGGCCACCCGGTCAACATGGACGGCACCAAAGGGAAAAAGGCCGAGGAGGCCAAGGCGTTTGCCGAAATGCTGGCGGCGGAGACCAACCTGCCCGTAGACCTGTGGGACGAGCGGCGCACCACCGTCGAGGCGCATCAGATCCTGTTTAACGCCGGCAAAAACGCGAAAAAGCGGAAAAAGACGGTGGACGCCGTGGCGGCAACGCTGATTTTGGAAGGGTATCTGGCCTTTTTGGCAAGAAAAGGAGGAAGTTTATCGTGACGACGCTGGAAAAGCTGGCCAACCTTGCCGGCGAAAAGCAAAAGTCCTACTGGAGCGCGCGGATTCTGGCGCAAATGGACTACGCCATACGAGTTTCTTCCCACATCGGAGGAAAACTGGACCATCTGGTGGACGCGGCGGCGGATTGTCTGCTGGCGGCCAGGGCGAAAGACGGCGTGATTACCGACGGGGCCGCGCAGGAAGCGGAAAAGCTGCTGGCCCCCGCGGCGGAAGAATGCAAAAAACTTACGGTGCACTGCATCGCCCACGCCCATATCGACATGAACTGGATGTGGGGGTTCCAGGAAACGGTGGGCATCACCATCGACACGTTCCGCACCGTTTTAAACCTCATGAAAGAGTATGACCAGCTCACCTTCGGTCAATCCCAGGCATCCGTATACCGCATCATCGAAGAGTATGCGCCGGAGATGCTGCCGGAAATTAAACAGCGCGTCGACGAAGGCCGCTGGGAAGTCACCGCCGCCACCTGGGTGGAAACGGACAAGAACATGCCCTCGGGCGAATCCCTGGCGCGCCACATTTTGAACACCAAGACCTACATGGCAAAGCTGTTCGGCCTTTCCTCCGAGCAATTGCCCATGGACTTTGAACCTGACACCTTCGGCCACAGTGCGAGAATCCCCGAAATCTGCAACGCCGGCGGCATCAAGTACTACTACCACTGCCGAGGCCACCGGCCCCATTCCATCTACCGCTGGGTAGGAGAAAGCGGCGCCTCTTTGCTTGTCTACTGCGAACCGGACTGGTACAACTGCGAAATCCGGCCGGAGATGTTTGAGGAGCTGCCGGGCTTTGCGGCCAAATACGGCCTGACCGACTGCCTGAAAGTCTACGGCGTGGGCGACCACGGCGGCGGCCCGACCCGCCGCGACGTGGAGCGGCTCATTGACATGGCTACGTGGCCGGCCTTCCCGAAGATGATTTTCAGTACATACAAAGCCTGCTTTGACCGGCTGGCCGAACAGATTGACAAGTTCCCCGTGGTAACGGGCGAGCAGAACTTCATCTTCACCGGCTGCTACACCACCCAGTCGAGAATTAAAATGGCCAACAAAATCGGCGAAAACAAGCTGTACGAAGCCGAAGCGCTGGCCGCCGCCATGCGGGTGTTAGGCGGCCCCAACCGCGCTGACCGGCTGACCAAGGCCTGGGAGCCGGTACTGTTCAACCACTTCCACGATATTCTGCCCGGAAGCGGCGTCATCGACACCAGAGAATACGCTTTAGGCCAGTTCCAGAAGGCCATGGCCGGCGCCAACACCGTCGGCGACGAGGCCATGCGCTTTATCGCGTCCCAGATTGACACCTCCGCCCTGCCCACCGACGCCGACGGCGGCGACGTGTCCGAAGGCGGCGGCGTGGGCTTCGGCCTGAGCCAGGCGGAAGGCTACAACTTCCCGCAGACGGAGCGAAGCCGCGGCAAAACCCGCCTGTTCACCCTGTACAACACCACCGCCTACGACCGGCAAGGCCCCGCGGAGGTGACCGTTTGGGACTGGCCGGGCGACGCTTCCCGGCTGGCTGTGTACACGCCCGACGGCGCGCGGCTGCCTGCCCAGGTGTTGAAAACCGGCCAGTGGTACTGGGGCCACAAGTATACCACCTTCCTGGTGGACGCCTTTGTGCCCGCTTTTGGCTATACGACCGTCATTGTCAAGGAAGACGCGCCCACATTGCCGCCTTTTAGGGTGCTGGACCACGGCAGAACCCATAACGACTGGGACCAGCCGCTGGTTTTGGAAAACGAGCATATTTCGGCGGAGTTTGACCGGGTCACCATGCAGCTTATGAAGCTGTACGACAAGCGAACCCGCAAGACGGTCGTCACACCCGAAAAGCCCTCCTGCTTCTTCAACCACATCATCGAAAGCGCCGAGCGGGGCATGACCTCCTGGGTCGTGGGTACCTACATGCAGGTGGAAAACCTGAACGCGACCCGCCCCGTGAAGATTACCAGCGAAAATACCGGCGGCCTGAACCCGTCGGTGACGTACACATTAGGCTTTAGCCGGTCGAAGCTGACGGTGACCGTGTCGCTGCCGGCCCATTCGTCCCAGCTGGTGTTTGCCATCGAGGCCGACTGGCACGAAACGGGCAGCCGAAATTCCGGCATCCCGCAGCTGCAGTTTGCCGTGCCCTTTGCCTTTGCGGCGAGCCGATTCACCAACGACATCCCCATGGGCGTTGCCGACCGTCCGGCGCTGCCCCACGACGTGCCGGCCCGCAGCTATTCCGCCGCCCGTCCGGAAAGCAAGTACGACCCGGCGCTGCAGGTTGTCGCCGACACGAAGTACGGCTTTAGAAACGAAAAGTCGCAGACGGCCGTAACGCTGATCCGCGCCGCCTACGACCCCGATCCCTATCCCGAATACGGCAAGCATAACATCAAAATCGCCGTCGGCCCCGTGGATAACGACGACGCGGCGCTGGAGAAAGCGGCAAAGCTGTTCCTGCACCCCGTCCGCTTCACGGGCAACTCCACCCACGAGGGCAAACTGCCCCTTTCGGGCAGCCTGTTGAAGGTCTGCTGCGGCGACATCGTTGTTTCGGCGGTCAAGACGCCGGAAAACGGCAAGGAAGGGCTCATTGTCCGCGTGTACAACATCGCCAAAGAGGCCAAAACGGCAAAATTGACCTTCGCCATGCCGATGGAAAAAGCTTACGCTCTGGATATTCTCGAGCAGGAGCAGGGCGAACTGACTGTTTCCGGCTGCGAAGTGGCGGTGGAACTGCCTGCCTGCGGGCTGGCGACCGTGCGCGTCGTCCCGAAGGCGTAACGATTGGGAGCGTAAAGAACCAACGCGTTTGATTAAGCAAGCTGAAATACGACCAGGCGGCCCCAGCAAAGGCCGCCTGGTTTTTAGGGAACAGGAGGATGGAAATGGTTACGGTTACCGGAAAACACGGCACGCTGACGCTTTCTCCCAGTCTGCCGCTGCTTTCCTTTGCCGTGGCGGGGGAGACCTGGACCTGGCAGGGCTGGCCCGCTTTGCGCATGGAAAACGGCGACGAAATTTCCCTTGCGAATGCCAAGCTGGCTTTTCACGAGAAAATCACCGGCGTAGGGCACGGCGCGATGTTTACCTTCCATGAAATCCCCGCCAAAGACGGCTCTGTCTGCCCCTTTGCGGTACATATGCACCTTTGGCTGGAAAACGCCAGCGGCGATTTGCTGGTCGAAACGGCCGTTTTGGGCGAGGTACCGGCGGAAACCGGCGATAAGCCGCATAAAATCGCCCAGATTACCCTGCCCGCCTTTGACTTTGGCGCCAAAGCGGGGGAAGGGTACACGGTGCTGTCCCGTATGCAGGGGCTTTTGCTTCCGGCGCAGTATGCAGCCGAGTTTAAGCGCCGCGACCAGCGGATGCTGGAGCGGGACGGCTACATGCCCATCTACGGGCAGAAGCGGGCCGGCTCCGGCTATGTGCTGATTTACGAATCGCCCTTTGACGCCGGCTACCACATCGACCATTCCGCCGGCGGCGATACGCTGGTTTCGCCCCTGTTTGTAACGTCTTTAGGGCAGATCCGCTATAAGCGGGTGCTTCGATACGGTTTCCGAAAAGGGCTATGCTATAACGGGATGGCAAAAGTCTACCGGCAGTATTTGCAGACCCGGGGCGAATTGGTGACATTGCGGGAGAAAATCGCCAAAAACCCCAACATCGCCAAGCTTATCGGCACGCCCATCGTGCACACGGGCATTGCCCAGAAAGTCCACGAAAAGTCCCGCTATTACAAGCCCGACGACCCCCATTTCAACGACCACTTTGTGCCCTTTTCCCTGCGGGCGCAGCAGCTTACGGAGCTGAAGAAAAAAGGCGTCGAGCGGGTGTATCTGCATTTGGACGGCTGGGGCAGACACGGCTACGACAATCTGCACCCGTCGCCCTTCCCGCCCCATGAGCGGGCCGGCGGCGCCGACGGCATGCGGTCGCTGGCGAAAACCTGCCGGTCGCTGGGCTACGTCTTCGGCATCCACGATCAGTACCGGGATTACTACTACGACGCGCCGGACTTCGACATGGACAACGCCATCCGAAACGGCGACGGTTCCCACCCCTACTGCGACATCTGGTTCGGCGGGCCCCATACCTACCTCTGCCCGTCGCTGGCTCCCTACTACGTCCGCCGCAACTACGAGGAGTTTGAGCGGCTGGAAATCCCCGTCGAAGGGGCGTATCTGGACGTGTTCTCCGTCGTCTACCCCGACGAGTGCTTCCATCCCATGCACAAAATCAGCCGGGAAGAGTGCGCCGCCGCGTGGAACCGGTGCTTTGAGATTCTGAATGAAAAGGGCATCATTCCCTCGTCGGAGGAAGCCGTGGTGGTGTACCTGAAATCCCTGGCTTTGTGCCACCACGCGCCGTACTACCTGAACCGCCTGGGCGAACCGGCCAGCGGCCTGCCCGGCGTCGCTCTGCCCCTTTGGAACCTGGTCTGCCACGACTGCCTGGTCATTCCCTGGGAAGGCGCTTCCTCGGCCAAAGGCCGG
>JAKPBM010000153.1 GCA_029778935.1 Bacillota bacterium
TCGAACAGGGCGTCGTACTGGTCGAGCATTTCGTTAGTTAAGAACGCGTGCTTCGGGTCGTCGTTAAAGCCCACGTGGATGTTGTCTTTGGTGACCTTGTCCGTAAGCAGCTGGATGTACTGGCGGATATAGGGCGCGGCGGCGCCGTAGACGTAGTCGGTGAACTCGGTAATGAGGGCGTTTACGTCCGCGTCGGGGTTCCAGAGCAGGCGGGTGATGAGGTAGGCCCGCAGTTCGTTTAGGTCCGTGCCGCCGTAGCTGGCGCCGTTGGCCTGTTCGAACACGCCTTTGACGCCGTTTTTTACGAAGGTTTGGATATTCTTCTGCAACACATGCCAGTTGGGGTGGGGCGTGGGGTAGTGGGCAAAACAGGTAGTGTAGTCCCAGATGTAGTTGCGGTTAGAAATTTTGCCCCAGTCCTGCAGGTCTTTTAGCAGGGAAGAGCGGGTGCCGTCGGGGCGGGTCACATGCCGGGTTTCGTCGTCGCACTCTTCCAGCGGGTGGGCAAAGCAGCACTCGATGGTGCACAATCGGACGCACACGTTGTGCCGCGGTTTGGTGATCTTCGGCGCGGGGCGGGTGTACTGGTAGGCCAGCGTGTCGAAGATGACGTCGGGGAACTCCGGCTCCAGCCTTTCGGCGATGGCGTTCACAAAGCGCAGAAGCGTGCCCGCGGGGGAGCCTTCTTCCTCGTCGATTTTCCGGCAGGCGTCGCACTGGCAGCCGGGGCTTTTGTCGTTCTGGGAAACGGAGATGATTTTCGCCCCCGGCGCCTCTTTCAGCCGTCTGCGAACCGACTCCACGGCAATTTCCAGCACGTCCGGGTTGGAAAGGCAGAGCTGCGTCTGCTGCACGCCTTCGGTGACGCGCTTGCCGTCGTACATAGCGAAGTATTCGGGGTGCTCCTTGCCGTATTTTTCCGGCGGCACCATGGATTCAAAGGTGTGGACAAACCAGGCGTACGTGAGATGGCCGCCTAAACGCTCCGGAATGGGCGCAAAAGCGCCGTTTAAGCGGCTTTTTACGGCGAATTTGGGGTAGCGGGCGAATTCGTAGTAGTTATGATCCCGGTATTCGAGGATGGGAACCTGGCAATCGGCAAACTCGCGCACGGAAAGCTCCGGCGTAAAGGGGATTTTCTCGCAGGTGGCGGTGAAAAACCGGCAGCCAAGCTCTTCCAAAAACGCGTAAGCGCCGTAGATGACGCCCCGCACGTTGCCGACAATCCCTACGGAACCGTTCCGGGCAAACAAGGCAAACCCGTCCGTCCCAAGGGGTTTCGGCGCGGCAAAGCCCATGTTTTCGGCGGCCCGGCCAACGAAAATGGCCGTCGGCTGGGGTTCTTCCGAGATGGTGAAGGCGCAGGCGGTCATCATGCCGAGGTAATGGCGCAGTTCCTCCGCGGCAAATTTTTCCTGCGGCGTGGCGTCGGTATGTAGAACGATGGGGAGAAGGGCCCTGCCCTGGGATGCAATCGGTATCATGCAATGTACCTCCTTGGTCAGGTTCGGTTTGTCGCTTGCATTATATCAGCTTGTAAAAGGCTTTACAATACGAAAAGAATTGGACAACCTGTTGCAAATTCGTGAAATTACGGTAAAACCGCGGAGTTTGCCCGGCAAAAACGGCGGAAAAGCCCGGCGGATCTTCCTTTTTCAGGGATTCTATGCTATAATTTAAGTAGCTTCCGCATACAAGTGAATGGAAACTTTTTATATAAAGAGGGGTTGCGTTTTGATTTTCTGGCTGGCTGTGTTTTACGGGGCGGTACAGGGGCTGACGGAGTTTCTACCCATTTCCAGCTCCGGCCATTTGGCGATTGCGGCGCTGCTTGTCGGCGAAGGCGGGCAGGACAACGTGGCGTTTTTCCTGCTTCTGCATTTAGCGACGTTTATCGCCGTCTGCCTTGTATACTGGAAAGACATCTGGACTCTTTTGCAGGAGCTGTTTCTCTTTATTCCGCAGACCATACGCAAGCGCCCCTCGAAAAACCCCGAGACAAAGCGGCTGCTTGGCCTGTTGATTCTTTCCCTGCTGCCGCTGTTTCTGGTGCTGCCGTTTAAAAGCAGAATCGAAGCGGCTTTTGACAACCCGTTTGTCATCGGCGGCGCTTTAATCTGCACGGCGATTTTGCTGTTTTTTGCGAACCGGATGAAAAACACCACAAAAACCGTAGCCGAAATCACGTTGAAAGACGCGCTTATCATCGGCTTTGCCCAGATGTTCGCCGTCATCCCGGGTCTTTCCCGGTCGGGAACGACTCTGGCCGTCGGCTTGTTCTGCGGGCTGGAGCGGGAAACGGCCGTCAAATACTCGTTTATCCTGAGCCTGCCGACCATTCTGGGCGCGGTGGTGCTCGATTACAAGGAGATTTTTACCCTTGCCCATCAGAACCTGGGGCCGTATCTGATCGGTTTTGTCACCGCGGGGCTGCTTGGGTATGCGGCCATCGGCCTGGTGCGCTTCCTTTCCAGAAAGGGGCGGCTGAACGTCTTCTCCGTGTACTGCGGGATTGTGGGTACGGCGCTGATCGTATCCCGGTTGGTCTAGGAGGGAAGATCCGGCGTGGCACAAAAGAAATCGACGAAAAGGAAAACCTCCTCCGCTTCCCGGCGGAAGCCGGCCCGCCGCGGCGTTTCGACGGAAGTGCTGGTGGTTGTGCTCATTATCATCCCCATCCTGCTGATTATCGGCTGGATTGTCCAAGAAGCCAAGGTACTTAGGTGGATGAACCAGGGGCTTGCGGCTCTGCTCGGCCCCGGGGCGTACGGCATGCCCTTTGTTATGCTGCTTACGGCGCTGTATCTGCTGCTGACGCTGAGAAAGCGCAAGAACGCCAAATGGCTTGTTTCCCTCTGGATGCTGCCCGTCTGGGTGGGCATGGCGGGGCATCTGATTCTCTCCAAAGCCGGCCATGGCTGGGAGCTTAAGCCCTATCTGACGGACGGCATGAAGCTTGCCGGCGGCGGACTGATATCCGGCGGCGTGGCGGAGCTTCTTTCCGCGGGAATTTCCAAAATCGGCACGGCAATTCTTCTTGCCGTGGCGCTGTTCTTCCTCTTTCTGGGGATTACCAACCAGTCGTTTATCGGCCTGATGGAAAAACTCAGCCTAAGGCTGTCCGACGCCGCGGAACAGCGGCGGGAACAGCGGGAACTGCGCCGGCTGGCCCGGGCGCAGGCAGCCGATGAGGAAATTCCGGAGGAAGAACCGGAGGAGCCGCGGCCAATCCTGCCCACGGCGAAGCCCAAAATCGACATTCCCCTTACCGGCGCGCGCCGCATAGACATCCCGCTGGACGAAGCGCCTACGGCGGAGCCGGAGCCTCCGAAAACTCCCGCCGAGGAGCCGCCCGCGGCCATCCCCGTGGCGGTGTCCGAACCGGAGCCGGAGCCGCTGCCGAAGGAAGAGCCGGCGAAGGCGAAAAAGCCTGCAAAGCTCACAATGTCAAGGGAAGAGCTGGAAGCGGAAATCGCCCAGGTGCAAAAAGAGGCGCAACTGCCGCCGCCGGCGTACCAGTTCCCGCCGCTGTCGCTGCTGAAATCCGCGCCGCCCGTACAGGAGTCAGACGTGGAAGCAGAAATCCGGCACAATGCCGACCGCCTGCTGCAGACGCTTCACAGCTTCAATCTGGAAGCTAAAATCGTCAACATCACCCGCGGGCCGTCGGTCACCCGCTACGAAATTCAGCTTTCCAGCGGCATCAAGTTCTCCCGCCTGACGTCTTTGTCCGACGACATCGCCCTTTCTCTGGCGGCCCAATCGGTGCGCATCGCGCCGATTCCCAACACGTCGGCCGTGGGCATCGAGGTGCCCAACAAAGTCGTCAACACCGTTTACATCCGGGATATTATCCAGTCGCCCGCGTTTGTCAACGCCGCTTCCAAGGTGACGTTTGCTCTGGGTCAGGACATCGCCGGCAACCCCGTGGTAAGCGACATATCCAAGCTGCCGCACCTTTTGGTGGCGGGTACGACGGGTTCCGGTAAGTCCGTCTGCATCAACTCGATTCTAATCAGCCTTTTATACAAGGCTTCGCCCGATGAAGTCCGCTTTATCATGATCGACCCCAAGATGGTCGAGCTAAACGGCTACAACGGCATTCCGCACCTGCTGATTCCCGTTGTGACCGACCCCAAAAAGGCCGCCGGCGCTTTGCAGTGGGCCGTTACGGAAATGCTGCAGCGGTATGAGCGGTTCAAGCTGCTTGGCGTGCGCAACTTTGTCGAGTACAACGCCGAAGTGCAGCGCCAGAAGGCCGAACGGGAAAAGGCCGCCAAGGTGGCCGCCGCGCTGGAGGAAAGCGGGGAAGAGGATATGCCCCCCTTTGACATGGACGACGCGGTGCACGTGCCGAAGGAAGAGCCGCCCGTGCTGGAAGAGCTGCCTCGCATCGTCATCGTCATCGACGAGCTGGCCGATTTGATGCTGGTGGCTCCCGGCGAAGTGGAGGAAGCCATTTGCCGCATTGCCCAGATGGCCCGCGCCGCCGGCATGCACCTGATTATCGCGACCCAGCGCCCCTCGGCGGACGTCATCACCGGCCTGATGAAGGCGAACATCCCGTCGCGGATCGCCTTTTCCGTGGCAAGCTCCTTGGAATCGCGGATTATATTGGACCAGGTGGGCGCGGAAAAGCTTATGGGCAGAGGCGACATGCTCTTTAACCCCATCGGCGCCACCAAGCCCGTCCGAATCCAGGGATGCTTTATCTCGGACGGCGAAATCGAAGCCGTTGTTTCGTATATCAAGAAATCCGCCAACGCACAATACAGCGAGGAGATCATGCAGCAGATCGAACAGCACGCCGCCGAAGCCGGCAACGGCAAAGGCAAGAAAAACGGCGCTTCCGACGAAGTGGACGATGCGGAAACGGACGAGTTGTTCGACAAGGCGGTGGAGATCGTGCTGGAAACGGGCCAGCCGTCTACGTCGCTGCTGCAAAGAAGGCTGAAGCTGGGCTATGCCCGGGCGGCCCGCCTCATCGACCAGATGGAGGAGCGGGGCATCGTCGGCCCCTATGAAGGCTCAAAACCGCGCCAGCTCCTGATTTCCAAAGAGGACTGGGCGGAGATGTTATACAGAAGAACGCTGGATTAGCGGAAAAAGGAGAAAGAAACCATGGTGAAAATGTGGACAGAGATCACGGAATCGGCGGCGGGGTGCCGCGCGGCGCGGGAAGCCGGCAAGGAGACGATGAAGGCGCTCGTATCGGCTCTGCGCAGGAAAAAGGTCAAGTCGGTCGTTATCGCGGCCCGCGGCACGTCCGACCATGCGGCCTTTTACGCCAAATACCTGATCGAGACCTATGTCGGCGTCCCGGTCAGCCTGGCCGCCCCGTCGGTCTTTACGGTGTATGACGGCAAGCTGTCTTTGAAAGACTGCCTGGTCGTGGGCATTTCCCAGTCGGGCAAGGCGGCGGACGCTAACGAAGTCCTCTCCCGCGCCCGTGCCCAGGGAGCCGTCACCCTCGCCATCACCAACAACGCCGATTCTCCCATGGCGCAGACGGCGGAATTCCACCTGCACTGCAGCCAGGGGCCGGAAGTGAGCGTCGCCGCGACGAAGACCTTCGTTTCGCAGGTATACCTTGCCACCTGGCTTACGGCCGAGTGGAGCCGCGACGCGGAGCTGAAAAAAGCGCTGCGCGCCATTCCGGGTGTTCTCGAGAAGACGTATAAGCTCGAAGAGGTAATCGAGCAGGCGGCACGGCGGTACCGCTTCGCCGGCGACGGCTTTGTGCTGGGCCGCGGATTTGCCTACCCCATCGCGCTGGAGTTTGCTCTGAAAACGCAGGAAACCTGCTACGTCAGAAGCCGGGGCTATTCCACTTCCGACTTCTACCATGGCCCCATCGCCATGATTTCCGACAACACGCCCGTCTTTCTCTTTGCCGTGGACGAACGGCTGTACGCGGACGCCGAGCAGATGGCCGCGAAGCTGAAGGAAAAAGGCGCCGACGTCTTTCTCTTCACCAACAGCGCTGAGCTGCTCTCCAAAGCGGACGACGGCGTCCTTGTGCCGGGCAAAACCTGGGCGGAAGCGCTGTTTGCCGCCGTGGCGGCCATGCAGATCTTTGCGTGCAAGCTCTCGTTGGCTAAGGGCCTGAACCCCGACGCTCCGCGCGGGCTTTCCAAAGTGACGATTACAAAGTAAAAAACGAATAGGAGGGACGTAATGGACTACGTTTGGCTTGGGTTATTCATCTTCTTTCTGCTGCTCGAAGGGCTGACGGCTGCCGTTACGTCCCTTTGGTTTGCCATTGGTGCGTTGGCGGCCCTCGCCACCGCCCTTTTGGGGGCATCTTTGCCGTGGCAGATTACCGTGTTTCTGGTGTTTTCGGCGGCGTCGCTGCTGCTCCTGCGCCCGTTTGCCATGAAGATCCTCAAAGTGGGCAAGGAACGCACCAATGCGGACGTATTGCTGGATACGGAAGGCGTCGTGCTGACC
>JAKPBM010000162.1 GCA_029778935.1 Bacillota bacterium
TAATATCCGGATAATCGGGCAGAAACCGCCAAGAAACGTCCACCAGCCCGTGGTCGGCGGTCACAAACAGCAGGGTGTCCGTAAGGTTTCCGCAGAGTTTTTCCAGGCATAGGTTGATTTCCCGGATATGAGCCGCCGCTTCGGGGGAATATACGCCGAACTCGTGCATGTCCATGTCGGGCTGGGGCCAGTAGCCGTAGACGTAGTGGCGGCCGGGGGCGCTGCAGTAGCGGAGCACGGCGTCGCAGAGCTCTTCGACGCTTTCGATTTTCTTGGCGCCGTAGGGCGAAACGTGGCCGATCTGCACGTAAGGGCTGGCGGTCTGGATTTTTTCGAACACGGAGGTATAGGGCAAAAACCGCCTGGCCACGTGGTACTCGGCGGCGGGGACGCCGCCCGTCATCGCCAGCGTATTGGGAAACAAATCGACGTTGCCGCCGATTTCCGGGAAAAAGAGCCGCCAGCCCAGCCACCCGTGTTCCACTGGCGAGAGGCCGGATTCAAAGGTGATGGCGGCGGCGGTGGTAGTGGGCGGAAAAACGGAGGAGAGATTGGCAATTTTCTGGCGGCGGAGAAAGGCGCTTTTGGGCAGGTGCGCCTCCAGCGCGGCACTTCCCAGGCCGTCGAACACCAGCAGCACCACGTTGCGGTAGTAGTTGCGCAGGAGCCTGTCCGCCAACGGCAAAGATTTATGCGCCGTTTTGACGCGGAAATGCTGCAGTATGGAAGCGGTCAGGGCCAGTAGGCTCTCCTCGTAGGGAATGGTCGGACGGTTGTTGTTTGGGAACAAACCCGGGTCCTCCTTTGTACCTCTCCGCCCGGCGCGCTTGCGGCAATTTCAGTATACCCGTCGGAAAGCCGTTTGAAACGCTTACGGCTGGGGCGCGACGGGCAAGTCGCTGCGATAGTCAAAAACAAGGAGATTGTTGCGGGCGGCGTACACGTATCGCATGTTAAAAAGGCTCATCACGTCGTCCAACGGCATGTACAGATGCCCTCTGTCGCCCCGGTACACGGGGGAGGATAGCTGCACGGGGCCTTCGGGCGTTTCCGCCACGTCGGAACCCTCCGTAAAGACGGCTTCCTTGCCATACAAACCGATTCTCACCTGCCCGGGCCGCTTTTCCGATAGGGCGCCGATGCCCAGCGCCACCTGTCCGAAGGGAACGAACCACTTGCCGTCGACGTTATGGGCGTAGACGCGGCGGGTGGGCATTTCCAGCACGTCCCCTTTGAAGGCCATCTTCGTTTTGTGGTAGATGGGCGCCGGGGCGGGCGGGTCGATGGTGTCGTTTTTCTTGTCGATGACCAGGCGGTCTATGAGCCGCCCGTCGTCCAGATATGCGGTAATCGTCAGGGTGTCGGGGGTGACGTCCACGACGGAGTACTGGCAGACTTTTTCTTCCTGGGGGTAAAAGTAGGGATGCCAGACCTTGCGGGCGTTGGAGCAGTAGAGGTTTTCGCCCGTGTTGCCCATGATGTAGTGGATGACGCCCTGGGAGTCCTCTTTCGCCCAAGAAGCGATTTTATCGAACCGGTTGACGCCGAGAACGGTAAAATGCACGTTGCCGTAGTCAAAGGAATAGTTTCCCGTTTCAAAGCCGGCAAAGCCGTTTTGGGGGTAGGCCAGGGCGAACTGCTCATCGAAAAAGTCGGCATGCTGGCGGTAGAATTTTCCTGTTTTATTGCCCGGCTCGTAGGTTTCGTAGCCCCGGTTGTCGTGGTTGCCGGTGGTCATCATGAGGGGAATATTTTCAGAAATGCCCCGCAAGCCGTGAAAATAGCCGTTCC
>JAKPBM010000168.1 GCA_029778935.1 Bacillota bacterium
GAGCGGAACAAGCGGGCGTCTTTCGGCTCCAAAGCGGCATCCAAGGGCGGCGAGCGGCGGCTCAGCCAGGAAGAGCTGGAAAGCATCCGCCAGGCCCAGGATTACATACGAAAGAAGAACGGATAGAAAGGGGGCGATTGCCTTATGTCCTTTGACGTAAAGGTGCTTCGCCGCGCCATGGACACCTATTCCCAGAACAAGCGGGAGCATGACCGCCGGTTTGAACAGCGGCGGGCCGAGGTTATCGCCCGCATCCCCGAACTGGGGGCCATCGAACGGGAATTGAACGTCCTGGGGCTGGCCATTGCCGGCGCGGTGGTAGCCGGGGGCGACCCCACGGCGAAAATACAGGAAATTAAGCATAAATCGGCGGCATTGCGCAAACGGCAGGCAGAACTGTTGACAGCCGCCGGCCTGCCCGAAGACTATCTCATACAGAAAGACCTTTGTCCCCACTGCGGCGACACGGGGTACGTAGGCTCCCAGCCCTGCGAATGCTTTCTGGCCATCTACCGGAGCGAGCAGACCAAGGAGCTTTCTTCCCTGTTCCGCATCGCGCCGGGGCGGTTTGCAGATTTTGACTTGTCCCTCTACTCCGCGGAGGTTGACCCCCATTTTCAGATGTCCCAGCGGGACTACATGCAGTACGTGTACGACTGCTGCGTCCGCTACGCCAGGGAATTTCCCGGGCAGGGCGACAATCTGCTGCTGACGGGGTCCTGCGGACTGGGTAAGACCTTCCTTTCGGCCTGCATCGCCCGGGAAGTGGTCAAGAAAAACTTCTCGGTGGTATACGAAACGGCGTTCTCCCTGGCGGGCACCATGGAAGGCGCCCGGTTCGACCGGGACGAAGACGCCTCCGAAAGCCTGTCCCGGTATTATAAATGCGACCTTCTCATTATAGACGACCTGGGCACGGAGATGACGACCAACTACGTCGTAGCCGCCCTGTTTGACCTTCTGAACTCGCGGCTTAACGAAAGAAAGCCCGTCATCATCAACACCAATTTGACTCTGGACGACATTTCGTCCCGCTATAACGGGCAGATCGCATCGAGAATCGAATCCGAGTACAAAATTTTCTACTTATTCGGCCCTTCCGTACGGAAATCGGCCCGAAAACGAACGCATTTTGACTAATTTTTTCATAAAGGAGCAGGAACATGGCGAAAGAACTGGCAAAAACGTATAATCCTCAAGAGGTGGAGGATAAAATATACCAGATGTGGCTTGATTCTGGAAGCTTCAACGCCGAAGTGGACCCGGACAAAGAGCCCTTCTGCATCGTGATTCCCCCTCCCAACGTCACCGGCCAGCTGCACATGGGCCACGCGCTGGACGAAACGCTGCAGGATATCCTTATTCGCTGGAAGCGTATGCAGGGCTTCTCCGCCCTCTGGATGCCCGGCACCGACCACGCCGGCATCGCCACGCAGATCCGGGTGGAAGAAGAGCTTCGTAAGAAGGAAGGCTTAACCAAGTACGATTTGGGCCGGGAGAAGTTCTTAGAGCGCGTTTGGGACTGGAAAAACAAGTACGGCAGCACCATCATCCGCCAGCTGCATAAATTAGGCGCTTCCTGCGACTGGCGCCGCGAGCGCTTCACCATGGACGAAGGCTGCTCCCGGGCGGTCAAGGAAGTGTTCGTCAACCTCTATAACAAGGGCCTCATCTACCAGGGCAACCGCATCATAAACTGGTGCCCCGACTGCACGACGGCCCTGTCCGACGCGGAAGTCGAATACGAAGAAAGAAACGGCCACTTCTGGCACATCAAATACCCGGTCAAAGACAGTGACGAGTACGTCGTCATCGCCACCACCCGCCCCGAAACCATGCTGGGCGACACGGCGGTGGCCGTGCACCCCGAGGACGAGCGGTATCAGCACTTAATCGGCAAAACGCTGATTCTGCCGCTGGTGGGCCGGGAAATCCCCGTCGTCGCCGACGAGTACGTGGATAAAGAGTTCGGCACCGGCTGCGTGAAAATCACGCCTGCCCACGACCCCAACGACTTTGAAGTGGGCAAGCGCCACAACCTGCCGGAAATCCTCGTTATGGACGACAAAGCTCGCATCAACGAAAACGGCGGCAAGTACCAAGGATTAGACCGCTACGAAGCTAGAAAGAAAATCGTCGAAGACCTGGAAGCCGAAGGCTATCTTCTCAAAATCGAACCGCACAGCCACAACGTGGGCGCCTGTTACCGCTGCGGCACCACGGTGGAGCCGGTGATTTCCAAACAGTGGTTTGTGAAGATGAAGCCGCTGGCGGAAAAGGCCATCGAAGTGGTCAAAAACGGCGAAATCCAGTTTGTGCCCGAGCGGTTCTCGAAGATATATCTCAACTGGATGGAAAACGTCCACGACTGGTGCATTTCCCGCCAGCTCTGGTGGGGCCACCAGATTCCGGCCTTCCACTGCCCCGACTGCGGCAAAACGACGGTTTCCAAAGACGACGTCGCCGTCTGCCCCGAATGCGGCTCTGCTAACATCCAGCAGGACCCCGACGTTCTCGACACCTGGTTCTCCTCGGCCCTCTGGCCGTTCTCGACTCTCGGCTGGCCCGACAAGACGCCCGAGCTGGACTACTTCTACCCCACGGACGTCTTAGTCACCGGCTACGACATCATCTTCTTCTGGGTCGCCCGCATGATTTTCTCCGGTTTGGAGCACATGGGCGAAATCCCCTTTAAGAAAGTCTTCCTGCACGGCATCGTCCGCGACGCCCAGGGGCGCAAGATGTCCAAGTCTTTGGGCAACGGCGTGGATCCGCTGGAGATTATCCAGCAGTTTGGCGCCGACGCTTTGCGCTTCAGCCTGGTCACGGGCGTCAGCCCCGGCAACGACACGCGGTTTATCATGGAGCGCGTCGAAGCCAACCGGAACTTTATTAACAAGCTCTGGAACGCCGCCCGGTACTGCCTTATGCGCATCGGCGACGAAACGCCCGTCTTCCCCGAAAAACTGGAGCTGGAAGACAAGTGGGTGCTGACCCGCCTGAACCGGCTGACGGCGGAAGTCACGGAAAACCTGGAGAAGTTCGAGCTGGGCGTCGCCGCGGCGAAACTCTACGACTTCGTCTGGGACATCTTCTGCGACTGGTATATTGAAATCACCAAGTCCCGCATATTAGGCGACGACCCGGCGGCCGCATCCTCGGCAAAAGGCGTTCTGCACTATGTGCTGGCCAACATCCTAAAGCTGCTGCATCCCTTTATCCCCTTTGTCACCGAGGAAATCTGGCAGTCTTTGCCCGGCGTTTCCGGCAACCTCATCACCGCTTCCTGGCCTACCTGCGACGAAGCCCTCTGCTTTGACGGCGAGGCCGAGCAGATGGACAAAATCACCGCGGCCATCCGCGCCATCCGCAACCGCCGCGCCGAGATGAACGTCCCGCCGTCCAAGAAGGCCCAGCTTTTAATTGTCACCGACAATAAAGCCCCCTACGAAAACGGGCGCCTGTTCATCGAGCGGCTGGCCTCCGCGTCGAACCTCACCTTTGCCGACGAGGCCCCGGCGGATCTGACCGGCCTGGTGCAGATTGTGGCCGGTGCCGACCGCATCTTCATCGCCGCTTCCGAGCTGGTAGATGTGGAGAAGGAACGGGAGCGCATCTCCCGCGAGCTAGCCAAGGCCGAAGCGGAGCTTGCCAAATTGAACGAAAAACTGGCCAATCCCGGGTTTGTCAACAAGGCGCCCGAAAAGGTCGTGGCCGCGGAGAGAAGCCGCGCCGCCACGTTGGCCGAAACGGTAGCCGGACTGAAAGACGCGTTAGCTTCCCTGTAATCTCCCTAAATAAAGAGGAGGTATGGACATGGACATCCTCGCGTATGCGCTGGCTTTGGTCGTTTTTGCCGTCGTGATGCTTTTGCGCAAAAGCAGAATCCGGCGCGCAAGCTTTGATTCGGTCATCGAGCGGCTGGAAAAGCAGGGGCTTTCCTTTGACAAAAAGGTGTTCGACGCCCACAACCGGTTCGCGTTGCTGGCCGATACGGCCAAACGGAAATGGGTGCTGCTGGAACAGGGCTCGGCGTATCTCAGCAAGCCCGCCCAGTTTGATACCCTTCTGGGCTATTCCCTGTGGGAAGACAACCGGCTGAAAACCGCCGGCGGCAAGGGCTTTGAGGACGAAAGCAGCCTTTCCGGCCGCGCGCTGGTGAAAACGCAGCAGAACACCTGCACCCACATGGAAATCCGCCTGCGTCTGTCCACCGAATACCGGCCGATTGTCATCCTCCCGCTGATTGACGGCGAAACCCGCAAAGACTCCATCACCTATGAAACGGCTAAAACCGTGGCAAAGGAAGTTTTTGCCCTGCTGGAGGATATACTGAAGCAAAAAACGCTTGTTTTTGAGCGGCCACTACCGGAAACTTAGTCCATGTCCGCCGTCCGTGCCTGACGGATAACCAGAAACACTATAGACCGACATAGAACCGTTTGCGCCCAAACAGGGTTGTCCCCCCGTTTGGGCGCATTCGGGCGATTGTACGGTTTTGCCCAAATGTCAAGTGTGCGCGGTGTGTTCCCGCAAACGCTTGTTTTCTCTCCCCTGCGCATCTCCCAGCGGCCTGCTGCAAGTATAATGGTGCCGCTTCCGGCCTAACCGGGATAACCGCCGTCCTCACAGAGTATCCATAAAGTTCCGGCGGGTTAGCTACATACCGGCCGGTCTGGGAGATATCCTTCCGCCTATGACCG
>JAKPBM010000177.1 GCA_029778935.1 Bacillota bacterium
CCATTCATTTTGACGGCCAGATAAAAACCGTCATTACCGAGAAGGAAACCGTCGCGGCCGTGTTGGAAGAAGCCGGTATAACCCTTGGCGAAAAAGACGAAGTGTATCCCAACGGCGACAGCGGCCTGTTGGAAAATATGGAAATCCAGGTCATCCGCGTAACCGAGGAAACCCTGGAAGTGACAGTCGAGATTCCTTATGAGACCATTGTGACACCCACGCCCACCCTGCTCAAGGGCGAGGAAAAGGTGGTGCAGCAGGGCCGGCCGGGCCAGCGGCAGATCACCATGATGCAGACGCTGCGCAACGGCACCCTGTCCGAGCATAAAATTATCGATTCCACGGTCGTTACCGAACCGAGAGAGCAGATAATCTGGGTCGGCACCAAGGAAACCACCAAAGCTACTACCAAAGCCACCACCAAGGCCACGACGAAAGCTACCACCAAGGCCACGACAAAAGCTACCACCAAGGCGACGACCAAGCCCGCCACGTCTTCTCCTGCGACGGAACCGCCGGCCGTGAACGCCATCAGCATCGGCGGCAAGACGTATTCGTACAAGAAGAAGATTCAAGGCGAAGCGGTGGCGTACTATTCCTCGTCGCCCAACCCGTCGACGGCAACGGGCAACCCCGCCATCCCCGGCAAAACCGTGGCGGTGGACCCGTCGGTGATTCCTTTGGGAAGTTTAGTGTATGTGACTTCCATTGACGGCAAGTCCTGGACATACGGCCCGGCCTACGCCCACGACGTCGGCGGCGGTATCAAAGGCAACATCATCGACCTGTTTAAGGCAAGCTACGCCGAAGCCGTTTCCCACGGCCGGCGGGACTGCATCATTTACATTCTCGAACCGTAAAGCAAAACCGGAAAAGCAACGCTTTTCCGGTTTTCTTTGCGCTTTCGCCTTGACTTTTTCCCCTTTGCTTTCTATCATAGGGGTAGAACGCAAAAGGGAGGAAAACGCATGAACGCTAAGGAATGGTTCCGGGAAGCAAAATTCGGCCTGATGATTCACTGGGGGCTTTACTCCCTGCTGGCGGGCGAATACAAGGGCCAGCGCATGGAAAGCATCGGCGAGTGGATCCAGTCCCGGTTCCGCATCCCCAACAAAGAATACGAAAAGCTGGCCTCGGCCTTTAACCCCATCTACTTCGACCCGGAGGAATGGGTCCTGCTTGCCAAAGAGGCGGGCATGCAATATATGGTCGTCACCTCCAAGCACCACGACGGCTTTGCCCTGTTCGGCTCGAAGGTGGACCCCTACAACGTGGTGGACGCGACTCCCTTCGGCCGGGACGTCATTGCCGAGCTGGCGGAGGCCTGCCACAAACACGGCCTGAAGCTGGGGCTGTATTACTCCCAGGATATTGACTGGCACGAACCCCACGGCGGCGGATACACCCGCAACCGCCCCTGCGCCGGAACCAGCTGGACCAACGACTGGGACTTCCCTGACAACGCCTCCAAAAACTACACCATCTGCTTTGAAAAGAAAATCAAACCCCAGGTGACAGAGCTTCTAACCAATTACGGCCCTCTGTGCCTGATATGGTTTGACACGCCCATCGTCATTACGAAAGAGCAGAGCATGGAGCTTTACAACCTTGTCAAGAAGTACCAGCCCGACTGCCTGGTCAACTCCCGCATCGGCAACGGCGTCGGCGACTACCACTCCCTGGGCGACAACGAAATCCCCGACGAACCGATGACCGACAGCTTATACGAATCTCCCTGCACGTTAAACGACACCTGGGGCTACAAGGCGTTTGACGCCAACTGGAAGCCGGTGGAAGAAGTGCTTCGGCTCAAAAAGCACTTAAACGACCGGAACATCAATTACTTATTAAACGTCGGCCCCGACTATCTGGGCCGCTTCCCCGCTCCGGCGGTGGAAATCCTCCGCGGGCTGAATCAATAACTTCGGATTGCCGCCTATTTGGGGCGGCTTTCCGTTTTTCCGCTTGTGATGCGGTGAAAAAAGTGATACAATACAATGTGTTGCGGCACAGCCAAAAGTACCGATAGAAAGGGGATTGCCTATGGACGCGCGTATTTTTAAAAATGTGCTTTATAAAACGGTGCCCGCTGGGCAAGCTAAAAACGTGCCCGACGGAAAACTCTGCGCTGACGTGTATGTGCCCGCCCAGGGCGACGGCCCGTTCCCCGTCGTGTTCTACTGGCACGGCGGCGGCTGGCAGGGAGGCGACCGGTCGCTGCCCCCTGTTTTCCAGTCCATGGCGGAAAACCTGCACCGCCACGGCATCGCCTTCGTATCCTTTACCTATCGGTTGGCGGGCCCGGGAGAAAACGTCACCGGCGACGTCGTCTTCCCCGATCCCGTTAACGATACCGTCGACGGGCTCCGCTTCTTTTTGCACAACGCGGAAAAATACATGCTGGACCCCGCCCGCTTTGCCGTGTTCGGCGCTTCCGCCGGCGCCCATCTGGCGCTGATGGCCGGCCTGGCCGGGCCGTTCTTTGGCGAAAGCGAGCCGCGAACCGAATATAAAGCCGCCTGCATTTTAGACTACTGCGGGCCCACGGACTTTCACTGCAAAGAGCCGGTGGCGGACCAGGAGGACATGGAAGGCTGCGTCCGGGCGTTACTTGGCCCGGAAGGCGACAGCCGCCAGGCTCTTAACTACCTTGCCAGCCCGGCCACCTACGCCTGCACCGCTTCTTATTTGCCGCCCGTGCTGGCCGTGCAGGGCGAGGAAGACGAGCTGGTCCATAAAACCCATCCGGAAACTTTGAAAAGAATCTACGAACTCCGCGGCGGCAGCGTGGAGATTATCAAAGTCATAAACGGCAACCACGGCTTTACCTCCCAGCCGCCCAAACCGCCCGCCACGCCGACCCACAAGGAGATTTTTGTCGCTTCCGTGGAGTTTTTGGTGTCCCATTTAAAGAAATAGATATACGCCTGATACAAAAGAGAAAGGAGTCTCTATGAACTATTACGAACTCACCGTTGCCGGCGTGACCCGCCGGCTTCCCATTGTGCCCGTCAACGAAAACGTGTCCATCGCGGCCTTTATCATCTTCGGCGACACGGAAATCGTCGAGCCCTGCGCGAAAGCCCTGGCAGAGAAGCTGCCGCCGGTGGACTATCTCATCACCGCGGAGGCCAAAAGCATCCCGCTTATCTACGAGATGGCCAAAGTCCTCAAAATGCCCCGCTATATCATCGCCCGAAAGTCCCAGAAAGTCTACATGACCGACTCCATCCGCGTCGACGTCCAGGCCATCACCACCAAGGACCCGCAGGTTTTGTACCTGGACGGCGAGGACGCCGCGCGCCTCAAGGGCAAGCGGGTCGCCATCGTCGACGACGTCATCTCCACCGGCGCGTCTTTGGCGGCGCTGGAGAACCTTGTGGAAAAGGCCGGCGGCACGGTGGTGGCGCGGGCGGCCATTCTTTCGGAAGGAGACGCCAACCAGCGGGACGATCTGATCGTGCTGGGCCATCTGCCCCTGTTCTTCAGCAAATAACCGCATGGAAAGGATTCAAGCTTCCCTGTCATGTTAAAACGGTTTATACAGTATTACAAACCCCAGCGCAAACTGTTCATGCTGGACATGATTTGCGCCTTTACCCTGTCGATTTGCGACTTGGTATTCCCCACGCTGACCCGGCAGATTTTAAACCACCACATCCCCGAAGGGAATTTGCGCATGGTGCTGATTCTGGCCGGGGTTCTGCTGGGTGCCTACGTGTTCAAGCTGTTTTTGAACTACTTCATCCTCTATTACGGCCACCTCGTAGGCGTACATATGCAGGCCCAGATGCGCCGGGACGTGTTCACCCACCTGCAGGCCCTGCCGTTTAAGTTCTTTGACAACAACAAGACCGGCTCTCTCATGTCCCGCATCGTGGCGGACCTGTTCGACATCTCCGAACTGGCCCACCACGGCCCGGAGGACGTGTTTATCTCCCTTGTGCTGCTTCTCGGCTCGTTCATCATGATGTCCGCCATCAACGTGTGGCTGACGCTCATTATCTTTGCCTTTTTGCCGTTTCTTGTTTACTTCTCGGCGAAAAAGCGCCTGGCCCTTTCGAGAACCTTTATGAAAACCCGGGAGGAAATCGCCGAGGTCAACGCCATTTTGGAAAACAGCCTGTCGGGCATCCGGGTTTCCAAGGCCTTCGTAAACCACGATTACGAGCAGCAGCGGTTCAACCGGGGCAACGAGGCCTTTGTCAAGGCCCGTTCGAAAGCCTACAAGGTCATGGCCGAGTTCCACGCGGGCAACACGCTGATTTTGGACTGCCTGAACGTGGTCGTCATCGTGGCCGGCGGCGTGTTTGCCTACTGCGGCAAGATCACCGTGGGCGACTTTGTGACGTTCCTTTTGTACGTGAACATCTTCCTGGGCCCCATCAACCGGCTGATCAGCTTTATCGAGCAGTACCAGAACGCCATGTCGGGCTTTCAGCGGGTGCTGGAAATCCTCGACACGCCGCTGGAACAAGATAAACCCGACGCGGTGGAGCTGAGCGAGGTCCAGGGCCGCATCACCTTTGAAAACGTCTCCTTCTCCTATGAGGACGACAGCCCCAAGGTGTTAAACAACATCAGCCTGGACGTCATGCCTGGCCGCAAGGTCGCTTTGGTCGGCCCCTCCGGCGGCGGCAAGACGACCCTCTGCCACCTGATTCCCCGGTTCTATCCCCTCAAAGAAGGTCGCATCCTTCTGGACGGACGGGACATCACCGACTTTACCCTGTCTTCCCTGCGGCGGCACATCGGTATTGTGCAGCAGGATGTGTTCCTCTTTACCGGCACCATCTATGAGAACATCCTCTACGGCAACGTGAACGCCACCCGCGAGGAAGTCATCGAAGCGGCTAAGCGGGCCAACATCCACGACTTTATCATGTCCTTAGAAAACGGGTATGAGACGTACATCGGCGAGCGGGGCGTCAAACTCTCCGGCGGCCAGAAACAGCGCATCGCCATTGCCCGGGTGTTCCTGAAAAACCCGCCGATTCTCATCCTCGACGAGGCTACCAGCGCTCTGGACAACGTGACCGAGCTGCAGATTCAGCAGTCGCTGGACCAGCTCTGCGCCGGCCGCACGTCCTTTGTGGTCGCCCACCGGCTTTCCACCGTCCGCAACGCCGACGAGATTATCGTGCTTTCGGAAGAGGGCATCGAGGAGCGGGGCACCCACGAGGAGCTTATGGCCAAGAACGGGGTCTACGCCCATCTGTATCAAACTCAATTCAGCCGTCTGTAATATTTTACACAAAAACGGAGGATTGCCAGATTCTGACAGGCAATTCCTCCGTTTTTTTGTTTACATTTATTTGCAGGATTCCCGTTCACTTCTTGCATTTTTACCGCATATAGTATATAATAAACCCACATTACTCGCATTTTTTAACCCCCTTCGCTGCACCCGCTGTCAATTCTATTGCCACGAAAGGCGGTTACATATGACCATCCAGCATCCCTACCTGCAAAATTTATTCGCCGATATTCAAAAACGGAACGCAAACGAACCTGAATTTCTTCAGGCCGTGGCCGAAGTGTTTTCGTCTTTGGAAGTGGTCGCCTACAAGCGGCCGGACCTTCTGGAAGCGGGAATCTTCGACCGGATTGTGGAGCCCGAGCGCATGATTTCCTTCCGCGTGGCTTGGGTGGACGACGCCAACACCGTCCGCGTCAACCGGGGCTACCGCGTCCAGTTTAACTCGGCCCTGGGCCCCTACAAGGGCGGGATTCGGTTCCATCCGTCGGTCAACGCGTCGATTATCAAGTTCCTGGGCTTCGAGCAGATTTTTAAGAACAGCTTAACCGGGTTGCTTCTCGGCGGCGGCAAAGGCGGCGCGGACTTTGACCCCAAAGGCAAAAGCGACGGCGAAGTCATGCGCTTCTGCCAGGCGTTCATGACAGAGCTGGCCCGTCACATTGGCGCCCATACGGACGTGCCCGCCGGCGACATCGGCGTCGGCGCCCGGGAAATCGGGTTCTTGTTCGGCCAGTATAAGAGGCTGCAGAACGAGTTCACGGGCGTTCTGACCGGCAAGGGCCTGACCTACGGCGGCTCTCTGGTGCGCAAGGAGGCTACGGGCTACGGTCTCTGCTACTTCGTGCAGGAAATGCTTGCTTCCAAGGGCACGAGCTTAGCCGGCAAACGCGTCGTCATCTCCGGTTCCGGCAACGTGGCCATCTACGCCGCGGAGAAGGCAACGGCCCTCGGCGCCTGCGTTATCGCCCTCAGCGACTCGTCGGGCTACATTGTGGACCCGAAGGGCGTAAACCTGGCCGTGATCAAGGAAATCAAGGAAGTGCGGCGCGGGCGCATCTCCGAATACACCCAGTACGTTCCCCACGCCGAATATCACCCGGGCTTTGGCATCTGGAATGTGCCCTGCGACGTGGCGCTCCCCTGCGCAACGCAGAACGAGCTGCACGGCGAGGACGCGGCGGTATTGGTCAAAAACGGCTGCATCGCCGTGGCGGAAGGAGCCAACATGCCCTGCACGCCCGAAGCGGTAGACATTTTCCACGAAAACGGCATCTTGTTTGCGCCGGGCAAGGCGTCCAACGCCGGCGGCGTCGCCACCTCCGGACTGGAAATGGCTCAGAACGCCAGCTTCCTCTCCTGGTCGTTTGAGGAAGTGGACTGCCGGCTCCAGCAGATTATGAAGAACATCTACAAAAACTGCCGCAAAGCCGCGGAAGACTACGGCTGCGGCGACAACCTGGTGGCCGGCGCCAACATCGCGGGTTTCCTCAAAGTGGCGGAAGCCATGCTGGCCCAGGGCGTGTTTTAAGTAAAAAACG
>JAKPBM010000183.1 GCA_029778935.1 Bacillota bacterium
CTGCCAGAAATGCGAAAGCGTCTGCCCCGCGCTGCACGACTATGCGCCGGAAGCGGACACAACCGCCTTTGCCGCCTACGCCTTGGACGGCCAAACGCAGCTTGCAGCCTCGTCCGGCGGCGTGTTCCCCCTGCTGGCACGGGAAGTGCTGGCCAAGGGCGGCGCGGTGTTTGGCGCGGCGTGGGAAAACGGTGAAGTGCGGCACGTCTGCGCCGAAACGGCGGAGGGACTGGCCCGTTTTTCCGGCTCCAAGTACGTCCAAAGCCGGATGCACGACGCGTTCCGCAAGGCAAAAGAGCTTTTGGACGCCGGCCGGCTCGTGTATTTTTCCGGCACGCCCTGCCAAATTGCCGGGCTGCGCCGGTTTCTGCAGAAACCCTACGAAAACCTCATTTGTCAGGACCTGGTCTGCCACGGCGTGCCCGTCCCCTGGCTCTGGCGGGCATACAAGGCGCATCTGGAGGAACGGCACGGCGGGAAACTTTTGGAAATTTCCTTTAAGGATAAGCAGAAAGGCACATGGTACCAGTACCGCGTGACGGCAAGGTTTGACAACGGCGCAACCTACTCCGTCCCCTTTGCCAAAGACCCTTATATGCAGCTGTATCTCTGCGACGTTTGCCTGCGCCCGGCCTGCTACCGGTGCAAGTACAAGGGCGCAAGCCGTGTTTCGGACATTACGCTGGCGGACTTCTGGGGGGTGGAACGCACCGTGCCGGAAATGCGGCAAGACAAGGGCGTTTCCCTGGTGCTGCTGCATTCGGACAAAGGGCGGCAGCTGTTGGAAGCGGTACAGGAGCAGCTCAAAACCTTCCCGGTGCCCGACATTGCCAAAGCGCTGGAGCGCAACCCCGCCGCCCTGCGCCCCTCTCCCATGCCGGCGTCGTATGAAGCCTTCTGGGCGGAGGCGGAAAGCCTTCCCATCCCCGCTTTGGCGCAAAAGTACGGCGCGCCGCATTTTCGGCAAAGCATGCTTTCCCGCATCCGGTCTTTTGCGGGACGGATGGTACGGAGAATTTTGAAGTAAAAGAACCCGGCCGGGTGCTGCGCCCGGCCGGGTTTTTCATATGTTGCTCAATGTAAATCCAGATACATGCCGATACTGCATTTTTCGGGATCCGCCGGCACCACAAGCCGCCCCGACTCCACCAGGTCGTGAATGCTCATCATGCGGGTTCAGCCGGGCGGAAAAAATCTCGTTTGCTTCCTCTGTCCGTTCTCCCATGAAGGCCTCCCCTCTTTCCACCTAAATAATACCCCCAAAGGGAATCCGGTTCAAAATAAAAATCGGCTTTGGGCGAAGTTTTTGCGTTTCCCGAAACTTCGTCCAAAGCCGATCTGTTATTTTACATATTCAAACTCATACCCGAACAGGTTCACCGTGTCGCCTTCCTGGATGCCCATTTCCTCCAGCATGTCGAACACGCCCTGGGAGCGCAGCACTTTCTCCATGTAGGCCAGCGACTCTCTGTCCGTCGGGTCGACCATGGCCAGCAGATGGCGCAGCCGCTCGCCGGTGACAATGTACACGCCGTTGCGGATTTCGACTTTCGTTTCCTCGTCCTCTTTCTCGGCAACCGCCTGGTATTCGGACTCGTACACTTTGATGGGCGGCAGGGTGGCCAGTTGGGCTGCCACCGCGTTCATGAGTTCTTTCACGCCCCGGTTGGCCGCCGCGGAAATCGGATACACAGGCACGCCGTAATCGTCGCAGTGGTTGATGAGCTTGTTCAGAAGCGTATCGTCCTCGGCGATGTCGATTTTGTTGGCGGCGACAATCTGCGGCCGTTTGGCCAGCTCCTCGCTGTACAAAAACAGCTCGGAGTTGATCTGCTCATAGTCCACCACCGGGTCGCGCCCTTCGATGCCCGACACGTCGACGACGTGCACCAATAAACGGCACCGCTCGATATGGCGCAGAAAGTCGATGCCTAAACCCGCGCCGTCCGCCGCCCCTTCAATCAGCCCGGGGATGTCCGCCACGGCGAAGGACTGGTGCTCGCCGATGCTGACCATGCCTAAATTCGGCGTCAGCGTGGTGAAGTGGTAGTTGGCAATCTTCGGCCTTGCCGCGGAGATAACGGAAAGCAGCGTCGACTTGCCCACGTTGGGGTAGCCAATCAGCCCCACGTCGGCCAGCAGCTTCAGCTCCAAAATAACGTCCATCTCCTGCCCCTTGGTGCCGGGCTTGGCAAAGCGGGGCGCCTGCCGGGTGGGCGTTGCAAAGCGGGCGTTGCCCCAGCCGCCTCGGCCGCCTTTGAGCAACACGTATTCATCGATCTCCGTCATGTCGACGATGATGGCGTTGGATTTCTTTTCCCGCACCAGCGTGCCGCGGGGAACAAAAATCACCAGGTCTTCCCCGTTTTTGCCGTGGCGGTTGGCGCCTTTGCCGTTTTCCCCGTTGCCCGCCACGTATTTTCGTTTATAACGGAAGTCCAGCAGCGTGGTCATCTGGTCGCTGACTTTCAGGATCACGCTGCCGCCGTGACCGCCGTCGCCGCCGTCCGGCCCGCCGGCGGCGATAAATTTCTCCCGATGAAAGGAAATCGCGCCGTTGCCGCCGTCGCCGGCCCGTACATGTATTTCTACTCTGTCAACAAACATGGGGCGCCTCCTTGTGTGTGAAAAAGGTGTGGTGCCGATTGGCCCACACCCTTTATTATACGCGGTATGCAGTAAATAAACCGGTCTGCCAAAGCGAATGCCGGCAGCGTTTTCGGTTTACAGACTGGACTTACTCGGCGTAAACGGAAACCTTCTTGCGGTCCCTGCCCAGGCGCTCAAAGCGAACGACGCCGTCTACGAGGGCAAACAGAGTGTCGTCGCCGCCCTTGCCGACGTTGGTGCCCGGGTGGATCTTCGTGCCGCGCTGCCGAACCAGGATGTTGCCGGCCAGAACAAACTGACCGTCGGCGCGCTTGACGCCCAGCCGCTTGGCTTCGCTGTCGCGTCCGTTCTTGGTGGAACCGACGCCCTTCTTAGACGCAAAAAATTGCAGATGAAGCTTCATCATTGTGTTTTCCTCCGTTCCGGTTGATCTCCGGTTGTTTCCAATTTTACCTCTAGGTACTTCGCATAGGCCTTGCTTTGCTCGCGCATCGTTTGGTAGAATCCACGCAATATGGTCTGACAGGCAATTTCCGCTTCCGGCGGAAGGCGTTTCGGCAGGAAAAGGGTCACTTCCGTGTTCTTTTCGTCTATTTTCACGGCCGCACCCGCCTTGGCCACGTCGTTGATGGCGCATTCAGCCATCATCACGCCCGTAGATACCATGGCGCAGACTATGTCCTGCCCGATGGGGGCATACCCGCTGTGGCCGCGGCTGCGAAAGCCTACGATTCGCCCGTCTTTTTCAAAAAAGCAAAGCCTGATCACGGCAAATCCTTACTTTACAGCGATCTTGGTAATCTGAACCTTGGTATAGGGCTGTCTGTGGCCCTGGCGACGGCGGTAATTCTTCTTCGCCTTGTACTTGAAAACGCGGATCTTCTTGCCCTTGCCGTTCTTTAAGACGCTTGCTTCGACAACAGCGCCGGCAACAAAGGGTTTGCCGATCTGGACGTCTTCGCCGTTGGAGTACAGAACAACCTTGTCAAACGTAACGGTTTCGCCTTCGTTAGCGCCAAGCCGCTCCATGAAAACGACGTCGCCTTCCTGGACGCGATACTGCCTGCCGCAGGCTTCAATAATTGCGTACATAATACCTCTCCTCGTCTTTTGACAAGGGTCTACCCTTGCCTAACTCCCGCTTGATCTGGTGCTGTCCAAAGGACAGACTGACCATTACAAAACGGCATATGTTATTGTATCAAAATCCGCTTGAATTGTCAAGCATTTTCCACCGTTTTTGCTTATTTTGTGCCGAAAATGCGGTCGCCCGCGTCGCCCAGGCCAGGAACGATATAGCCGTGGTCGTTCAGGCGCTCGTCCTGCGCTGCGCAGTAGATGTGCACGTCGGGGTGGGCTTTGCGCACGGCCTCGATACCCTCGGGGGCGGCGATGATGACCATCAGGTTAATCTCCTTGGCGCCTTCCTCCTTAATGAGGGAAATCGCGTCCACGGCGGAGCCGCCGGTGGCCAGCATGGGGTCGAGCACGAACACGGCCCGGCGGGAAATGTCGCTGGGCAGTTTGCAGTAGTACCGCACGGGCTTCAGCGTCTCCGGGTCCCGGTACAGGCCCACATGGCCCACCTTCGCGGCGGGGATCAGCTTCAGAACGCCGTCCACCATACCTATGCCGGCGCGCAGAATCGGCACCAGCGCCAGCTTCTTGCCGGCCAGCACTTTGCAGTTGGCCAGGCCTACGGGCGTCATAATGGTGGTGTCCTCCAGCGGGAGGTTCCGGGTCGCCTCATAGGCAATCAGCATGGCAATTTCGCTTACGATTTCGCGAAACTCCTTGACGCCGGTGTGCTTGTTGCGGATTCTGGACAGCTTGTGCTGTATGAGCGGATGATCGAGTATTTTTACCATTTCGTCGTTCTCGTACATAGTGATCGCCAACCTTTTATCTCTCAGATTTTTCTCTTTGCTCCCGTTCCCGTTCCGCCTGCGGCCGCCGCAGGTAGGTAGGCACAAGCCGCTCCGCCGGCACCGCTTCCCCCGTCAGGGAGGCCAGGGCGACGCCGACGGCCGTCTGGTTCCTCGTCTCCAGCGGGGCCAGCGCGGCGGAAATCCGCGCCAGTCTGCTTTGCACGATGGGGCTTCCGTCGCCCGTCAGCAGTACGGGTTCTTCCTGCTGTTCCAGCCAGGCGGCCAGCTCCCCCGCCGGCAGCGCCGCATCGGGCAGGAGCCGTTCCGGCTCGCCGTTTTGCATCCGGAACGCCGCGGCGTACACCTGCCCCGCCCGGGCGTCCATCGCCGGGCAGACAATACCCTGCCAGCTTCTTTGCCCGTAGGCCAGCGCCAGCAGCGTCGACACGGGCACGCAAAGCTTGTCCGCCGCCATAGCCAGCCCCTTGGCGGTGCCGATGCCGATTCTTAGGCCTGTAAAGGAACCGGGGCCGGCGGAAACGGCCAGCCTGTCCACTTCGTGTAACCCCAACCCCGCAAAGCGGAGGGCCGCTTCCACCATGGGCATCAGCGTCACGCTGTGGGTATATCCGCCGTCCAGGAAGATATGGGACAATACGCGCCCGTCTTCCCAGACGCAGACGGAAGCGGTTTTCCCGGACGCATCCAACGCAAGAATTTTCATCGGGTATTGCCTTTCTCCCAAAGGAGCTCTTCTTCTTTCGTAAGCCCGGAAATCGTAATGGTGCGCGGGGCCAGCCCCGCCCCTTCCATGGCCACAAACACGGCGTTTTCGGGCATGGCGTCCATCACCTTTTCCGCCCACTCCACCGCTATGGCCGCTCCCGTTTCCAGATAGTCGTACCAGCCGATGTCGAACAGTTCGTCGCTGTCGCCCAGGCGGTACATATCAAAGTGCAAGAGCACGGTTTTTCCAGACTTGTCTTTATACTCGTTCACGATGGCAAACGTCGGGCTGGTCACCGGCCCGGCATAGCCCAGCGCTTTCGCCATCCCGCGGACAAAAACG
>JAKPBM010000191.1 GCA_029778935.1 Bacillota bacterium
TGTTTTTGCTTAATGAGTGATTTTTTGAAAATCGCGTTGCCCATTCTGGGTGCGCTGGTCGTCGGCGTGCTTGGATTTCTTGCCGGCATTATATACCGTAAAAAAGTGGCCGAGCGGGAAATCGGCAGCGCCGAAGAAGAAGCCCGCCGCTTGATTAACGATGCGATTAAAGTTGCAGAAACCAAAAAACGGGAAGCCCTGCTGGAAGCGAAAGAAGAGATTCTGAAAGCCAAAAACGAGCAGGAAAAGGAATTGAAAGAACGCCGCGCCGAGCTGCAGAAGCAGGAACGGCGCCTGCTGCAGAAAGAAGAGGCCCTGGATAAAAAACACGACAATCTGGACCTCAAGGAAGAAGTCTTAAACAAGAAAATCAAAGAGGCCGAGAAAACCTTGGAAGAAGCCGAGCAGATCAAAAAGAGCCAGATTGAAATGCTCGAGCATATCTCCGGCCTGACCATGGAGGAAGCCAAGGCGAGAATCCTTGCCGAGGTGGAGGAAAACGCCCGCCACGACATGGCGGTGAAACTCCGCGAAGTGGAACAGACGCTCAAAGAAGAGGCGGACGTCCGCGCCAAGAAGATTATCTCCCTGGCCATCCAGAAGTGCGCTTCGGACTATGTGGCCGAGTCCACCGTGTCCGTGGTGCAGCTGCCCAACGACGAGATGAAGGGCCGCATCATCGGCCGCGAAGGCCGCAACATCCGCGCTATCGAAGTGGCCACCGGCGTTGACCTCATCATCGACGACACGCCGGAAGCCATCGCCCTGTCCTGTTTCGACCCGATCCGCCGCGAAATCGCCCGCATCGCCATGGAGCGGCTCATCGCCGACGGGCGTATCCACCCGGCCAGAATCGAGGAAATGGTGGAAAAGGCCAAGCGGGAAGTGGAATCCACCATCAAGTCCGAAGGCGAAAAGGCCGTGTTCGAAGTGGGCCTCCACGGCATCCACCCCGATCTGGTCAAGATTCTGGGCCGCCTGCGCTACCGTACCAGCTACGGCCAGAACGTGCTGCGCCACTCTATCGAAGTGGCTCTTTTGGCCGGCTTCATGGCCAGCGAACTGGGTCTGGACGCAACGCTGGCCAAACGCGCCGGCTTGCTGCATGACATCGGCAAAGCCCTCGACCACGAAGTAGAAGGCTCCCACGTCTCCATTGGCGTGGAGATTGCCAGAAAGTTCAAGGAACATCCCGAAGTGATTCATGCCATCGAGTCCCACCACGGCGATGTGGAGCCGCAAACCATGATCGCCTTTCTGGTGGACGCGGCGGACGATATTTCCGCCGCCCGTCCCGGCGCGCGCCGCGAGAACCTCGAAGCGTATATCCGCCGCCTGGAGCGGCTGGAAGAGCTTGCCAACTCCTTCCCGGGTGTCGAACGATCCTTTGCCATTCAGGCGGGCCGTGAAGTCCGCATCATGGTCAAACCCGAGGAAGTGGACGACGACAACATGGTTATCCTGGCCCACGAAATGGCCAGAAAGATCGAATCCGATTTGGAATATCCCGGCCAGATCAAGATCAGCATGATTCGCGAGACTCGGGCCGTTGATTACGCAAGATAGAAAATAGAAAAGGCGCCCCGGTAACGGCGGGGCGTCTTTTAGCGTTTGGAAATTCTGCCAAGGAAAAGAGGTCTGCCGCATGTCGAACAGAGAATTTCATCCGGTTCTGCGCTTTGCTGCCATGAGCGACGTCCATTTCAAAGACTATCCCAGTGTGGAACGGGAGCGGTTTGAGAAAGCGCTCGTAAACTCCTATGCGTACGCCGCACAAGACGCAAATCACCCCACGCTGGACGCCCTCTGCGTCATCGGCGACTTTACCGACCGGGGCACCGAAACCCAGTTTGCGGCCTTCCACGAGGCGGTTAACAAGCATTTGCGCCCGGAAACCCACCTCATTATCAGCGTCGCCAGCCACGAGTACGGAGACGCCGGCGCCGTCGGGGCGGAAGAGCGCCTAAAGCGCCATTTCGGCAAGGAGCCGGACGAGCACGCGGTCATCCGCGGGTTCCACTTCATTTCCGTTTCGCCGAGCACGAGGTTTTCGCCGAAAATCCGCTACGGCGAGGAAAAGCGGGCCTGGGTGCTCGACCAGCTGGACGCGGCCGTGGCCGACGACCCGAAAAAGCCTGTCTTCACCTTCCAGCATCCCCACATCCCCAACACGGTCTACGGCTCCATCGACTGGAACTGCGAAGACGTGTACGGCTGGTACGACGACTATCCCCAGGTCATCAACTTCTCCGGCCACTCCCACGCGCCCATTAACGACCCGCGCTCCATTCACCAGAGCGGCTTCACGGCCCTGGGCACCGGCTCTCTGAGCTATTTTGAGCTGGACGAGTTTGACAAGATATACGGCACCGTGCCGCCCGACAAGGCCCAGTGCGCCCAGTTCTACATAGTAGAAGCGGACGCGGACAACCGCGTGCGGGTGCTGTTGTACGACATCCTGACCGAGTCGTTCTTCCCGGAAATTCGGTATATCGACGAGCCGGGCAACCGCGAGGCCTTCCGCTATACAGAAGAAAAGCGCAAAAAAGACAACCTGCCCTACTTTGCGGCCGGTGCTCAGCTTGGCGTGGAAGTCAAAGAGGGCGGCGTGATCGTGCTGCGCATACCGCAGGCCGAGATTGCGGAAGAATACGTCAACGACTACGACGTCGCCATCCGCGACGCGGAAACGGGCAGGGCTGAACGGCGCTTTGCCGTGTGGTCTTCCTACTATCTGCGGAACATGCCCGAAGTCGTGGTGCAGGAAGCAGACGGCCTTACGCCGGGGCGGAAATATCTCGTGGAAGTTTTCCCCAGAAACTTCTACGGCCGTCGCGGAAAAACGAAACTCACCGCGGAATTTACCGCAAAATAAGCACAAAAAAAGGGAAATGCGTGTTGACTTTCCAACCCTTTTGTGATATAATCTTTTGTACCTATGAAATTGGCCGCATGCGCGTGCCGGTTTTAGGGAGGCAAAACTAAGGAGGTGCCGTTAGCATGAGAGTTCGTGTCACTCTCGCTTGCACGGAATGCAAGCAGCGCAACTACGATACGATGAAGAACAAGAAGAACACGCCGGATAGACTGGAAATGAACAAGTATTGCAAATTCTGCCGGAAGCATACTCTTCACAGAGAAACCAAGTAAGCTAAGGGTTGGCAGAAACAGAAAGGGTGACTATTGTGTCGGAATCTACCAAGTCGGACAAGCTGTCAGCCCCCGAGCTGAAAAGTGCCAAGCCGGAGAAGAAGGAAGAGAAAAAGAAGAAGCCGGGCTTTTTCGCCCGCGTCGGCGGATGGTTCAAGCGCTGGTGGAAGGAACTTCGCAGCGAAGCCAAGAAGGTAACCTGGCCGTCGTTTAAAACCGTGGTAAACAACACCCTGCTGGTGCTGGCCATGGTGCTGGTACTGGGCGGTTTGATTGTTCTGGTTGACTTTGCTTTAAAGAGCGGGTTGTCTCTGATCATTAACGGCTGATCCCTTCCGAACCCAACGGAAAGAGGTGTAGCATGTCTGAGAATGCTCGGTGGTATGTAGTTCACACATACTCCGGATACGAAAACAAGGTCGCCGCGACGATTCAAAAAACAGTGGAGAACCGTGGCCTGCAGGAATTAATCCAGGACGTCATGATCCCCATGGAGAAGGTCACGGAGATCCGGGATAACCGCACGGAAGTGGTGGAACGGAAAGTGTTCCCCGGCTATGTGCTGGTGAAAATGGTCATGAACGACGAAACCTGGCACGTTGTGCGCAACATTCGCGGCGTCACAAGTTTTGTCGGCCCCGGCTCAAAGCCGGTTCCCCTGTCGGACCGCGAAGTGGCAGCCTTGCTGGGCACCAAGCGGGAAGTCCAGGTGGATTACAGCGTGGGCGACACCGTCCGCGTGGTGGATGGGCCTTTGGAGGGCTTTATCTGCACGGTGGAAGAAATCTCTTTGGAGAAAAACCGTGTGAAAGTCACTGTTTCTATGTTCGGCCGAGAGACGTCCGTGGAACTCGAGCTGGAACAGGTGGCAGTGGACAACTAAAATTCTTATGTTGTAAACGGGTTAGCCCTTTGGGCCGGCCCGCGAGTGGGAGGGCGCGTTTTGTCTTGCCGGGAGAAATTTTCCGGCGCAAAACAAGGCGTTCCGTCGACCACATCTTATATTAGGAGGTTCTCAAACGATATGGCACAGAAAGTTACCGCGTATATCAAGCTGCAGGTACCTGCTGGTAAAGCGACTGCCAGCCCCCCGATCGGTCCTGCCCTGGGCCAGCATGGCGTCAACATCATGGCCTTTGTGAAAGAGTTCAACGAGCGTACGAAAAATGATGTCGGCCTGATTATCCCCGTTGTCATCACAGTCTACGCTGACCGTTCGTTTTCCTTCATCACCAAAACGCCGCCTGCGGCCGTTCTGATTAAGAAGGCCTGCAACATTGAGAGCGGTTCGGGTGCGCCCAACAAGACGAAGGTTGCGACGATCTCCCGCGAAGCGGTCCGCAAGATCGCCGAGCAGAAGATGCCCGACCTGAACGCCAACACCATCGAAGCGGCCATCTCCATGATCGAAGGTACGTGCCGCAGCATGGGCGTCGTTGTCGCGGACTAAGTCCGGGCGGTTCCCGATAGTCAGTGGGAGGAAATATCCGAGATAACCACATGAGGAGGAAAAAAAGTGCGTAGAGGCAAAAAATATAAGGAAAGCGCTAAGCTTGTTGACAAGCTGAAGCAGTATGAGCCGAGAGAGGCTCTGGAGCTGGTGCTTCAGACCGCGAAGGCCAAATTTGACGAGACGGTTGAGCTTCACGTCCGCCTGGGCGTCGACTCCCGTCATGCGGACCAGCAGGTTCGCGGCGCCATCGTCCTGCCCCACGGTACCGGTAAGTCCGTCCGCGTACTCGTGTTCGCCAAGGGCGACAAGGCCGAGGAAGCCCTGGCCGCCGGCGCCGAGTTTGTAGGCGCCGAAGACATGGTGCAGAGAATCCAGAAGGAAAACTTCTTTGATTACGACGTCGTCATCGCGACGCCCGACATGATGGGTATTGTCGGCCGTATCGGCCGCGTGCTGGGTCCCAAGGGCCTCATGCCCAACCCCAAGGCCGGCACCGTCACCAACGATGTGGCCCGCGCCGTTAAGGAAGCCAAGGCCGGTAAGATTGAATACCGTCTGGACCGTACCAACATCATTCACTGCCCTATCGGCAAAGTTTCTTTCGGCGTCGACAAGCTGGAAGACAACCTGAAAGCGCTGACCGGCGCCATTGTCCGCGCCCGTCCCGCCGCCGCCAAGGGCCAGTATATCCTGTCCTGCGTCGTCGCGTCCACCATGGGCCCGGGCGTCAAGATCAACCCCGCCCGCGTGACCGAGAACGCGTAAGGCGACTTATCCGAGGTTATTTGCAGGGCAACCTGCCGATAATAAAATAGCAAAGCCTTTTCCAAAGACAGCAGGTTTTTACGGCGATGCCGTAAAATGAAAATTTGCCTGCCGAGGAGCCAAAGGGTTTGTGTTTTGAAGTCAAAGCAGCGCTTTGACGCAGAAAAAGCACGATACCGCTCCCGTATTTCTCTTTGGAAATACGGGAGTTTTTGTGTGATCCGGTCGAAAAGGCTATCATAGCACCGGAGGTGAAAAAAGAGAATGCCGTCTGAAAAAGTATTGCAGGAAAAGCAGCAACTGGTGGCGGAACTGGTAGAGAAGATCAAGGGTGCTCAGGCCGGTGTCGTGTGCGACTATAAGGGCATCACCGTTGACAACGATACCAAACTGCGCCGCGCGCTGCGCAAGGCCGGCGTCGAGTACGTGGTCGTCAAGAACACGCTGCTGCGCCGCGTGGCCGAGCAGACGGGCCTGGAAGGCCTGACTCCTTACCTGAACGGAATGACGTCGCTGGCGTTCAGCAGCGATCCCGTTGCCCCCGCCAAGGTGATCAACGACTTCATCACCAAGACCAAGGGCACCACGTTCTCCGTCAAGGCCGGTTTTGTGGAAGGCAAAGTCATCGACGCCAAGGGCGTTACCGCGCTGGCCGAGCTGCCGTCCCGCGAAGTGCTCATTGCTCAGGTTCTCGGTGGGCTCAACGCGCCCATTTCCGGCCTGGTCAACGTGCTCAACGGCAACATCCGCGGCCTGGTTGTCGCTCTGCAGGCCATCGTCGACAAGAAGAGCGCGTAACACGTTACCGTACGTTTCACATTTTCAAAATCTAAAAAACTGAAATTTAAATTTGGAGGATTATTACAATGGCAAGCGAAAAAATTACTGCTTTGATCGAACAAGTCAAGGCTCTGACCGTTCTGGAACTGGCCGAGCTCGTGAAGGCTCTCGAAGAGGAATTCGGCGTCTCCGCCGCCGCCCCCATGGCTGTTGCCGCTATGCCCGCTGCGGCCGCCGCTGCTCCCGCTGCGGAAGAGAAGACCGAGTTCACCCCCACCCTCGTTGACTTTGGCGCCAAGAAGCTGGACGTCATCAAGGTTGTCCGCGAGATCACCGGCCTGGGCCTGAAGGAAGCCAAGGACCTCGTCGAAGGCGTGCCGAAGCCCATCAAAGAGAACGTCTCCAAGGACGAAGCCGAGTCCATCAAGGCCAAGCTGGAAGCTGTCGGTGCCAAGGTCGAACTCAAGTAAGTTTGCGCTTAGCAAAAAGAGCGTCAT
>JAKPBM010000198.1 GCA_029778935.1 Bacillota bacterium
AAACGGAGGAGGAGCAATATGGTCAAACGCGGCAAGGATCTGCCTTTGATTGAAAACAAGAACATGCGCGGCGGCGAGGGGACCGTTCTTCTGCATTCCCTGCTGGAAAAGGAAGAGCTGATGGGCCACGGCCGGCTGTTTTCCCACATCACGGTGAACCCGGGCTGTTCCGTCGGCTACCATGAGCACCACGGGGAGATGGAAGTGTACGTGGTCCTGTCGGGCAACGGCGTGTTCAATGACAACGGCGAGGAAATCCCCGTTTCCACCGGCGACGTGACGATTACCAAGAGCGGGGAAGGCCACGCCATGGCCTGCGCGGGAAGCCAGCCGCTGGAGCTGCTTGCCATGATTTTGTATACGGAGTAAGCGATTAAAGGAGAAAACGCCGCGGAAACGCGGCGTTTTTGCTATGTTGGGTGTTATGGATAGCGATGTCGGCTGACGTGAGCGGCCGGGAAAGGGCGGTGTTTGGCTTGGCCTGAACACGCGCGGAGGCAATGGGGCGGCGCAGAAAAATAGACGGACACGGCCGCAGCAAAAACGCGGCCCGTATTTCCGACAGAGGAGGCACGCCGTTTCCAGACATTTCTACCGGTTCGCTTGAATAAACTCCCGCACCAGTTTGGCCAGGGCTTTGCGGGCCTGAGGCGGGTAATAGTAGTGGCTGCTCTTTTTGGCGATGTAAACGCGGGTGTTGGGGCGGCGCTGGAACAAATCGACGGTTTTGCGGCTGATGATTTCGTCGTTTTCCGAGTGCACCACCGCCATGGGGACGCCGCATTGCTCAATCAGCGGCCGGCAGGCCCGGGCCTTCTGCAGAAGTTCCAGAAACCTTGGCGCGCCTAACAGATAGGCAAAGGGCGAGCTGGCCGAAACGCTGTTGCCCTGGCGCATGGCGGCTACGATTTCGTCGCCTTCGGCCTTGGCAAACAGCATTTTCGCGTTGCATGCAACGCAGCGGCGGGTGATAAACACGCGGAACGCCGGCGCCAAAAACACAAGCCCCGCCACCTTATCCGGGTGGGACACCGCCGCCTGCAGCCCCAACAGGCAGCCCATGGAGTGGCCTACGATGAAAACCCGCCGGTACCGCTTCGCAAGCGCCAAAAGGGCATCGTCCACATAAGCCTGCCAGACGGCCATGCGGCTTTTCGCAAAGTCCCGCACCATCCCGCCGTGGCCGGGCAGAAGCAGGGTCTGCACGGTGTACTGGCCGGCCAGGGCTTCGACGAGAAAAGTAAACTGGTCGGGGCTTCCCTGAATGCCGTGGATCATCAAAACGGCCGTGTCGGAACCCGGCGCTTCCATAAAAATGGGCCGATGACGTTGCGTCTGCATAGCAAAAACCTCTTTTCAAAGGGTTTGCTTTATCTTACCAGAAACGAAACTGTTTCGCAAGAAACCCTAGGAAAAGAGGTTTTGCTGTAAGCCCTTGAATGAGGTTGTGAGAAGTCGCTGTTTCCAGTATGCCCCGGCGGAATGATTTTATGCGCCCTAGGACAGGAACATTTCGATGTCTTCGATGGTCAGGTTCGGCTGCAGCGCCAGGTTGATGCCGTAGGCGATGACCTTGGCGCAGTCGGCCACGTTCTGGTCGATTTCCTTTAGCGTCACAAAGGTGTGGCCGTGTTTTTCCCTTAAGGCGTTGTAGTCTACTTCGTGGCCTGTTTCCTCCAATAAGTCGGCCGCCAGCGTCGCCGCGTCCACCACCGTGGGTACGCCGATGGCAATACAGGGGATGCCCAGGGTTTCCTGGGTCAGGGCGAACCGGGCGTTGCCCACGCCGGAGCCGGGGGTAACCCCTGTGTTGGAAAGCTGAATCGTGCGGCAGAGGCGGTTGGTGCTGCGGGAGGCAAGGGCGTCCACGGCGATGAGAAAGGCCGGTTTGACCTTGTCCAGCACGCCGGCGATCAGCTCGCCCACCTCGATGCCCGTGGAACCCAGCACGCCGGGGGCCAGGGCCGTCACCGGCCGCATGCCGGCAAAATCGTCGGGCATCCGCTGGAGAAGGTGGCGGGTGGCTAAAATCTGTTCCGCCGCGTGGGGGCCGACGGCGTCGGGCGTGATGTCCCGGTTGCCAAGGCCCACGACTAAAGCCAGCGCGTCGTCCGATTTGGGCAGAAGGGCGGAAAGCTCCTCGGCGATGGCCTGGGCGGCGTTTTCAAAGGCGTTTTCCTGGCGGGACAACAGGTCGTCGATGCCGATGGTCACATACCGGCCGACGGGCTTTTGCAGCTTGCGGCTGCCGGCCTCGTTCAAAATGTCCACGGCCTGCACGGGGACGCCGTTCCGGTCGTACTCGGAGGATTTGACGCCGTCGGGGTCGCCTTTGGATTTGTTGGCCTCGTTCCAGATTTCCCGGGCCTCCATGGCCAGGTCGGTGCGCTTGTAGTTGTGGATGTCTTCCGGCGGGAATTTCGAAGTCGGTGCCGTCATACGCATCTTCCTTCTGATGTTGATATAAGTATGCTTTCAGTATGTACGGAAAGAAGACGGGTTATGCCGGCCGGAAGAAAGCGTTCCGGCCGACATGGCGTTTTGTGCAAAATATGAACAAAATCCGTAGGCAAAGCGGAAAAAATAAGTGTAATTAGGGTGGAAAGCGCTAATTTGCCTTCTGAAAACTCCGGTGCGGCGGGCTTTGCGCCCCGCTGGCTGCCTCACAGCGGTGCGAGGGAGGGTTGCTTAATGAAAAATCGGTTTTGCCCCTTATCACGCTGTTAGTTCTTCTCGTGCTGTCTGCCTGCGGCGCGCAGACGGGCATGGAAAAGCAGACGGAAGCGCAGACGCCGGAAACCGGGGAACCGGTGTTCGGCTATGTGTCCTTTTCTTCTCTGGAAGAGCACCAGGCATTGGCGCACTAACCAGTCTGCCGTATCGGAGGGCAAACAAAAACCCAGCGAAGCAGGCTTCGCTGGGTTTGCTTTTATTCTTCTATTCTTCCGAACCGTCCCAAATCTCCGACAGGCTGTACTTCCA
>JAKPBM010000223.1 GCA_029778935.1 Bacillota bacterium
CAGAAGCAGCAAATACGGTCGGAAGGACATTCTGAAAATCAACGAAATCATCGACTTGAACTTTGACCTTCTGGGCTACATCCACCCGCAGATTACCGTAAACATCATAAAAAACGGCGAGCGGGTGAGTAAAATTCACCCGCCGCTGCCGGAAAAACTGGAAGATGTGGTGTTTTGCAAAAATCCCCGGTGCATAACGTCCACGGAACAGGGGATACGGCACATTTTTCGCCTGACCGACCGGGATAAGGGCGTCTACCGCTGCCTATACTGCGACACCCGGGCGGAACCGGAACGCTAGTTTATTCGTCCTTCCCCGCCTGTTTATACAGCTGATGGGCGTACACGGCCGCCGCAGCGCACAAAATCCCCTGGGTAATCCCGGAAAAAATCGCGGAGAACCACGCCTGGGCCCGGCCCAGCTCCGACGTGCCCAATACGTACGCCACGCCCAGCACCATGCCGATGATTCCAAGGCAGAGAGGAATCCATTTGTCCTTCAGCATAGAGCTGTTTTTAATAAGAACGCCGATGACATATAAAACGGCGATTAAAACGCCAAGTTCCGGTTTGATATACGAAGCAAAGTCCACGCAAAATTCCTCCTTTTGGGGCAAACCCGTCCGGGTTGCCCCTTTTATTTCTATGTCAGCCGGACAAAAGGTGTTCCCCTGGGCCCCGTCAGACAAATCCCACGTTTTCTTGCGGGGAATTGTATGTTATAATAGAAGAAAAACTATCCCTGTCTTCTTATGGCTTTGGGCGCATGCGTTGTGCCGAGTTTACTTTCGGAAAGGCGGGAGACAAATGAAAAACGCCCTCAAAGGCATACTGACGGCACTGGTGCTTCTTTTCATGCTTTCGGCCTATTTTACCGGCGGGCTGGGGCTCTTAATCGGCCTGGGCTACGCCGACGCCAAAGCCAAAAATACCGACACGCCGGAACACTATACGCAGACGCAGGCCTTCCGTTCCGAAGTCGGCCGCCGGCTGGACGGGTTGTACGCCGCCGTTACCGCCAACAAGGTGGACTCGCTGCCCTCCGCTGACGAAGGGGCGTACTACGCCTACGGGCTGGCGACCAACCGCATCAGCGTCAGCGACCGGAACGCGCTGGATATCAGCCGGTTTGAATCCTTATACAAAGAAAGCCCCGCCTATGTCTACTACATAGCTTACGCCGACGGCGTTTTTACCGGCCATGTGCGGGACAACGGCGTAGAGATTCCCTTTGCCATCTCCTACCAGGACGCGGCCCATGTTCTTTTCGAAGGCCCCAGGAACTACCCCAACGCCGTGCTGGCATTGGCGCTGACCGAGCCGCGGCTGGGCCTATCCGGGCTTGGCCTGGCAAAGCTGGAATACCTGCTTTTGCAAAGCGGGGGCACGTACCTGGTTTTCCTTTGCGGGGTGTTTTTTGTCTCTTTGTCCGTGGTGTTTTCCGCCGGCTCCGCCCGAAGGGCAATCAGCAAAGCCGTAGGCGAAGGGGTTGCCCGGGTCTACTGGGAAGTGCGCGTGCTGCTGCTGGTTGCTCTTGGTTACTGGGCGCTGTATGATATGTCGCTGCCCGCGGGGTACGTTACCCTGGCGAAGCTTTTGGTCATTACCGGGCCGGTTTTATATCTATTTTTCTGCCGGCTGTTCTATTCGAAAAAACCCTTTTTCTCTCCGTCCCTGCTCGGCGCCCTGTACGCCGCCGCAAAGCGTTTGTACAACGGCATCTTCCCCGTCCTGCCGCTGCAGATGAAACTGCGGCAGCGGATCTGGCTTTTGTTCCTGTTGGGGTTTGCCGTGCCCATGTGCGTGTTCTTCGCGGCGGACGTGCTGCTTGGCGCTGCCGTGGTGCGGCTGCTGATACCCTTCTACCTTCTGTACTTTGCCCTTCTGTTTGCGCTGTTTGTTCGGCATTACGGCAATCTTGTCAACGGCGTTTCGGAGTTAATCCGCTATTCCTCCCTCATTCCCAAGGGCGAAAAGCCTCCCGCCAACCCCTTTGCCGAAGGCGACGACCTGTTTGAGCTGGCGGAAAACATCTCCCGCATTGAAGAAGCCATCGAAGCCGCCACGGAAGTGACCTTCTCCGAGGCCAACAGCCGCCTGGCGGAGGTAGCCCAGGCGCTGGAAGAGCTGAAAGAGCAGCTTTCCCTCCTTGCCGCCGCGGCGGAAGCCAAAGAGGGCAACGCGGAGGAAACGCTATCTTTAGTCCGGCGCATCCAGGCCGCAGCCGACCGGATGAACCAGGCTTTAGCCCAGGGTTCGCCCATTAACGCCCCCGTGCTCAAGCGCATGGACCTGCTCGCCGCGCTGGACGACGTGATGAACGCGCGGCTGGTGGAGCTTTCGGCGGCCCGGCTCAAAATCGACGCTTCCCTGCCCCCGCCGCCGGCCTTTATCACCGCCGACGCCAACCACATCCGCGCCGCGTTGGACATTTTCATCTGCAACCTTGCCAAGCACGCCCTGGCCGATTCCGTCGTCCAGCTTTCCCTTACGGAACAGGACGCCTTCTGGCACCTGACCATCATCAACAAGACGGAAAAAATGCCCGACACCGTGCGAAAACCCGGTGGATTGCTGCTGGCGGAGGAGTATTTGAACCTAAACGGCGGCAAACTGGAAGTGAAAGCCAAGGACGGCCTGTTCGGCGTTATGGTGGTTTTGCCCCGGGCGCACTGATTTTGTGTTAATTTTTCATCCTAACAAGCCGAAATAAAAGTAGGCTTGTTCGTGTTTACCCACTTTTCTTTACAAGAAAGCCATTTTGTTGTACAATAAGAATAGAGAACGGTTTTTTGCGAAAGGTGCGTTGGAAAAGAATGATCGCTTATGTCACGCCGGAAGTATATGCCGAGTATGACCGGTTTGTCGAGGGCCACCCCTGCGGCCACTTCATGCAGTCGCGCATGTGGGGCCGTCTGAAAACCCATTGGGAGTGGGACGCCGTACTCGTGCGGGACGATATCACCGGCGCCATTTTGGGCAGTCTCGCGCTGCTTACCCGCAAAGTGCCCGGCCTGCCCTACACCATCATGTACGGCTGCCGCGGACCCGTCTGTGACCGAAGCGATGCGAAAGTCGTTTCGCAGCTGATCGAAGGGGCAAAGTGTCTGGCCAAAGAGAAGAAAGCCTACCTTTTAAAGCTCGACCCCGACGTTTTGGCAAGCGACCATAAGTTTATCGACACCTTAGTGTCCCTCGGCTTTACCCCGCCGACCAATAACCGGAACTTTGAGGGCATCCAGCCCCGGTTTGTGTTCCGCCTGAACGTGGCCGGGCGCACGGAGGAGAATCTGCTGAACTCCTTTGAAGCCAAAACCCGTTACAACATCCGCCTGGCCCGGCGCAAGGGCGTGGAAGTCAAGGTCTGCGGCAAGGAAGCCGTGCCCGCCTTCAGCAAAATTATGGACGAAACGGGCAAGCGTGACGGCTTTGTCGTCCGCCCCGCCTCCTACTTGGAGCGCCTGCTGGACTGCCTGGGCGAGCACGCCCGGCTCTACATGGCCTACTACAACGAGCAGCCCGTGGCCGGGTCCATCGCCATCTGGTTTGGCAACAAGGTGTGGTACCTCTACGGCGCTTCCTCCAACGCCAGCCGCAACGTCATGCCCAACTACCTTCTGCAGTGGGAGATGATCCGCTGGGCGCTGGAAAAAGGCTGCGAAATCTACGATTTCCGCGGCGTTTCCGGCGATTTGTCGCCGGAGAACCCGCTGTACGGGCTGTACCGCTTCAAAAAAGGCTTCGGCGGCGACTTTACGGAGTTTGCCGGCGAATTCGACATGATTTTAAAGCCCGCCGTGGCCGCGGCGATTAAAGTCGGCGAAAAGGCCTACCGGTTCGGCCGCCGGCAGGTGCGCAACTTGCGGAAACTGATGGCCGACAATGACGCCGGAAACGAAAAGGAACCGCCGAAATCCGACGATTCCCTCTAATCCGGCAGCAATCAAAACAGAGAATCAAACCTTCGGGTGGATGGGGAGGCGCGGCGCAATGTCCAAATATTTGGTGGTGGAGCGCCAGAAAGTGCGCAACAACATCGCGCAGATAAAAAAACGGGCCGGCTCGGCGGAAATCTACGGCGTGCTCAAGGGCAACGCCTACGGTTTCGGCCTTTTGGAGATGGCGTATCTGCTGAGAGAGGAAGGCGTTTCCTCCTTTGCGGTTACGGAAGTGAGAGACCTGGTCATCCTGCGGAACGCCGGGTTTGTGGACGAGGAAATCCTGATGCTCCGCTCCACCGCTTTGGAAGAGGAGCTTTCCAAGCTCATCGAATACCACGCCGTCTGCACCGTCGGCTCCTATGAAGCCGCCGTGGCGCTAAACGGCATGGCCGACGCGGCCTCCGTCAAGGTGGAAACCCACGTCAAATTGGACACGGGCATGGGGCGCTACGGTTTTCTGCCCGACGAAACGGACAAAATTATCTCGATATATAAATACATGCCCGCCCTGCACATGACGGGGATGTACACCCACTTCAACAAAGCCTTTTCCAGCAAGAAAGCCGTGGAAGAGCAGCTTGGCCAGCTGATGAACGTGGCCAACGCCGTCCGCGCCGCCGGATTCAACCCCGGCAAACTCCACGCGGCCAACTCGTCGGCCCTTTTGAAGTATCCCCATACGGCTTTAGACGCGGTGCGCGTCGGCTCTGCCTTTACGGGGCGGGTGGCTGTACGGGGCAACTACGGCCTGCAGAAAACGGGCACGGCCCAGTGCCCCATCGTGGAAATCCGCTGGCTGCCTAAAAACCACACGGTGGGCTACGGCGGCGACTACAGATGTAAGCACATGGTTCGCGCCGCGACCGTGCCCATCGGCTATGCCGACGGCTTCTGCGCCGACAAGCAGCGGGATATGTTCCACTTCAAAAACGCCGTGCTGCAGAGCCTGTCGGCTTTCAAGGCCTGGGTCGTCGGCCGGAAAGTGACCGCTTTGGTCAACGGCAAAGCCGTGCCCGTCATCGGCCATGTGGGCATGCAGCACTGCGTGCTGGACGTCACCAACGTGGACTGCCAGGTCGGCGACATCGCCACCTTTGAGGTAAACCCCATCATCGCGGGGGCGATTCTGCCCAAGCGATACGAATAATTCCCCTTCGGCCCGCAAAATACGGCTTTCGTGGCCGCCATAATAACTAGGAGGGTCCAGTATGAAACTCGTTATCGCCATTATCAACCACGACGATGCCCATGTAGTCGTTC
>JAKPBM010000229.1 GCA_029778935.1 Bacillota bacterium
TCTGGCGAAAAGAGGAAAGGTATGTCCAAAACAATCGGCCGGTGGGTGGCGGGGTTTGTCACGCTGATTCTCGCCATTGCCATCGGATATGGGCTGTACCGTGTCATGATGCAGAACCGCCAGCAGCCCCGCACAATCCGGGCCACGATTACCCAAGTGGACGAGGGCGTGGACCTGTTCGGCCTGTTGGTGCGGGACGAAACGGTGCTGACAAAAGAGCCGGGGCGTTCCTACGTGGTGCTGGTGGAGTCGGGGGAACGGGTTTCGGCCAGGCAGGCCGTCAGCATCTCTTTTGCCACGAAAACCGACGCGGAGAACTTCCGCCGCATCCGGCAGCTGGAAGCGAAACTTTCGGAAATGGCCGACCCGGCGGGCCAGGGCTCGGCGATGGACATCGTGACGTATAACCGCAAAATCGGCGTTCAGCTGGAAACGCTTGTTTCCGGCGCCCAGATGGGCAGGTTTGAAACTCCTCTGGCGGAAACCAAATCATCCCTTGAAAAATATCTGACGCTGCGGCAGATTGCCCTTGCGGCCGAGGAGCAGCTGGGCGCGGGGCTAGTTGCCTCCTGGAAGGAAGAATTGAGGTCGCTGAAAGCCTCTTTGTCCGATGCGGGCGAGTACTATTACGCCCAAAGCCCCGGTTACTACTGCCGCTATGTGGACGGCAGGGAGGCGCTGTTTGCGCCGGAGCAGGTTCTCGCCATGACGCCGGAGGAGTTTGAGCAGGTGAAGAAGTTTCCCGCCCCGGTCGTGTCCGAGGACGAAGTGCTCGGCAAATTGGTCGGCGGCCACGGGTGGTATTTCGCCGCGGTGATTTCCGAAAAGGAGAGCCGGCTCCTGACCAAGGGCAAGGAATATAAGCTGCACCTGGCGGACGCAAGCCTGAAAGCCACCCTGCAGTCGGTAAAGGCGGGGGAAAACGGCAAGTTACTGGCCGTGTTTTATTCCCAGATCCCGCTGCCCGACGTGACGCTGTACCGGGAGCAGGACTGCAGGATTATCCTGCATTCCTATGAAGGGGTGAAGGTGCCGGCGGAGGCTCTGCGCATAAACGAGGGAGTCAAGGGCGTGTACGTTCTGGAAGGGGCCCGGGCCGTTTTCAAGCCGGTGGAAATTTTATACACCGGCGACAACTATTATCTGGTGTCCGTGGATACGGAAAACAGGAAAAATTTGTTTATTAACGACAGAATCATCGTCGGAATGAAAGATTTATACGACGGAAAGGTGATTCCGTAGAAAAAGCAAAAAACGGCCCGCGCCGTTGACAACCCGTCCGGTTTGTACGATAATATTACATATCGGATGCAAACGGGAACGGGATTCACACAAAAAGGATTATTAAGGAGGGTGCCATTCATGGGACTCATGGATAAATTCCGGGAATGGACGAGAATTGACGATTACGAGGACGACGACTTCGAGGAATACAACACCATTCCGCCGCAGGAGCCGCAGCGTACCCAGCAGTATACCGCCACTACATACGACCAGCCCAGCGTCGGCGCCTACAGCCGCGGCAACAAGGTGGTAAACATCAACGCCACCGCCCAGCTGCAGGTGGTGCTGGTAAAGCCCGACAAGTTTGAAAACGCGTCGGAAATCGCCGACCATCTGAAAGACCGCCGGACGGTCGTTATCAACCTGGAGCAGACCAATAAGGAAGTGGCCCGCCGCCTGCTGGACTTTTTAAGCGGCGTTGCCTATGCGTTTCAGGGCAAAATCCAGAAAATCGCGACCCATACGTTTATCATCACGCCGTACAACGTGGGCATCATGGGCGATATTCTCGACGAACTGGAAAGCAACGGCCTGTATTTCTAGGCGGGAAAGGAAACAAGCGTTTACATGACGGAGATTGTTAGGCGAATCGCGCTGCTTCTTCTTGACGGGATTTCCATTTTGCTGCTTGTCAGGGCGATTTTGTCCTGGTTTCCGGGCGGCGGTTCGCGATTTGAGGAAATTATCTACAATTTGACGGAGCCTGTACTGATGCCGTTTCGGCGGTTGATGTCGCGCTTCCGTTTTGCGAGGACGTTTCCGATTGATTTGTCATTTTTAGTCTGCTTGCTGACGATTCAGTTGCTGACGACTCTGCTTTTGCGGTACTAAGCAATCAAGGCCGGCGGGGCCGGGGAGGAAAAGATGGCCAGGGAACAGGAAGTAGTTTTGGATTTTGACAAAGTGGTGTTCGGCGGATACGACGTCGAGCAGGTGGAGGAATACGCGGCGGAGATGGAGCAGACCATCGCCGCGCTCAAAAAGGAAAACGCCGTTCTGACGCAGAAACTGCGTTTTCTGGCGGCGAAAGTCGAGGAATTCCGAGCGAAGGAAGCCGAACTGGAAAAGCAGCTTGCCGAAAAAAGCGCCGCCGCGCCGGCTTCCGCGCCCGCCGAAAGCACCGCTTTGCACGCAAAGGAAAAGGAAGAGCTGCAGAAGGCCAATGCGGCCCTTTCGGAGGAAATCGAGCGGCTGAAACAGGAAGTGTCCGTTTTGCAAGGCGTAAACGAAGCGTTGAAAGCCGAAAAGGAAGAGCTTGCCAAAGCCCGGGCGGCACAGACCATACAGGTGTCCGGCGACGATGGCCAGCTGAAAAAGGTGCTGGAAACGGCCAGGGCGGCGTTTCTGGCCCAGAAAGAGCGGGCGGAGAAGGCCGAAAAACTGCTTGCCCGGCTGCGTGAGGAAGAACAGGCTTTCTACTACGAATTTTTGGAAAAATCGAAAGCGCGCATCGACGTGCTTTTAGGCGAAGCCTATGTGCCCGAAGCGGTGCCGGAGATGACGCTGCCGGAAGTGAAGGAAGAGCCGGCGGCACCTTCCGTGGCGGAAGTGGCGGAAGCGGTCAAATCCGTTGTGGAATCCGTGCCCGAACAGGCCGAGCCCGCGTGGGACGGGCAGACCCAGCGCCTGTCCGGCGCCGAAGTTTTGAAAAATCTGCACCCGGCGGAGAAACC
>JAKPBM010000234.1 GCA_029778935.1 Bacillota bacterium
AGGAAGGCCGCTCCATCTACGACATCACCACCGCCGTATTCGACCTGCTTCCCATTGAGGGCGAGGACTATCACGTGACCCCGCCCAAATCCGACCCCAGGTATTACTTCCGCCCGTGGAAGACGATTCTGGCCCGCACCGTCGCCGACGGCGGGCGCAGCTTCTACATCCAGGGCAACCATCGGGACACCCTGCCGGCGCTGGCGCGGAAAGTGTTCGCCAAAGCCGGTTTGTAACGAGATTACAGCGAAGGAGATTGGACCATGAATCTGAAAAAGCTGACGGATATGATGGAATGCGCGCCGAATTCCGTTATCACGGTTCTGGGCGACTTCTGCCTTGACAAATACCTCTACATCGACCCCGATCGGGACGAGCCCTCCCTTGAAACAGGGCTGACGGCTTACCAGGTCGTCCGCAAGGGCATCTACCCCGGCGGCGCGGGCACCGTGGTCAACAACCTGCGGGGGCTTACGGCCCAGACCCTGTGCGTGGGCGTAGTAGGCGACGACGGCGAAGGGTTTGAGCTGCTGCGCGCCCTGCGGGACATTGGCGCCGACACCACCTACATGATTACCGACCCCAACCGCTGCACCTCCACCTACACCAAGCCCATGCGCGGCAAAGACGGCAAATACTCCGAACTGAACCGCCTGGACTTTAAGAACTTCGCCCCCATGAGCCCTGAAACCGAGGCGAAAGTCATTGAAAACATGCGCATCTGCGCGGCCAAGTCTAAGGCCCTGCTTGTTCTGGACCAGTTTGTGGAAGCGGACTGCGGCGTCGTCAACACCAACGTGCGCAACGCCATCTTCCAGCTGGCCCAGGAGAACCCAGACCTCATCATCTACGCCGACTCGAGAGCGTTTATCCACCTGTTCTCCGGCGTCATTGTGAAGTGCAACAACTTTGAAGTCGTCAAATCCGTCAACCCCGACTACGACGGCGGCGAGCCCAGCCCCGAAATGGTTCTGGACTACGGCAACCGGCTCTTTAAGAAGAACAACCGCCCCGTCTTTGTCACCATGGGCAAGCACGGCATCATGGCCTTTGACGAAACGGGCGCCCACCATGTGGATGCCATCGACGTGCCCGGCCCCTTCGACATCTGCGGCGCGGGCGACTCGGCCTCTTCCGGCATCGTGCTGGCGCTGACTTTGGGCGCCACCCCCGAGGAAGCGGCGCTTATGGGCAACATCGTCGCGTCCATCACCATCCAGCAGATCGGCGTAACCGGTTTTGCCACCCCCGCCCAGGTCATTCAGCGCTACAAGGACTACTGCATGTAAACCGGCAGGGCTGGATACATCGCTGTAACATACGAAAAACGCGCCGCGGAACCCCCGCGGCGCTTCCCTTTTCGACCTTCCCAATATATACGTAAAAATACATGCAAAAGGGTGACACTGCCGCTGAAATTTTTTCCGGCCGGCCCCTTGCGGCGTCAGAACGAGGCGCAGTTTGCCCGCAAGCCGGCTGTTATGCCAGCTGAACAAAGGAGGAACCCTATGTTTATCACCGACCCGGCCGAACTGACAAGGTTTTACACCCATACCCGCCTCTGGCAGGGCATCCCCGGCATCGAGCGCACGAAAAACGGCCGCCTGTTTGCTTCCCTGTACAGCGGCGCCACAGGCGAAGAAAACGGCAACTACGCCGTCGTGTTTTTCAGCGACGACGGCGGCCTTACGTGGACGGAGCCAGTCGCGGCGGCCTATGTGGGCGAGCACGGCCGCTGTTACGACCCCGGATTGTGGATAGACCCCCTCGGCAGGCTTTGGTTCTATTGGAACACGTACCCTGAATACGGCACCTGGGCCGCCGTCTGCGAAGACCCCGACGCCAAAACACTTGCCTGGCTGCCCCCTCGCAAAATCGGCGCCGAGGTGATGATGAACAAGCCGACAGTAGTCGCCAACGACTGCTGGCTGTTCCCCGTGGCTGTCTGGGGAACGCAGGTTTATGCCGGCGGAATGAAACCGTCGGGCGAAACGGAACGGCTTGCCTTTGTCTACCGCTCTTCCGACAGGGGCGAAACATTTGAACGGCTGGGCGGCGCTCATATTCCCGTGCGCGCCGACCGTTCCTTTGACGAGCACATGATTGTCGTCCTGCCGGGCAACGTGCTTTGGATGCTCATCCGGACAAGATACGGTATTGCGGAGAGTTTTTCCACCGACGGCGGGAAAACGTGGACGCCGGGCAGAGATTCCGGCATCGGCGGGCCGGACGCGCGGTTTTTCATCCGCCGCCTGTCTTCCGGAAGGCTCCTTCTCATTAACCATCATAACTTCACCGGCCGGAACAACTTAACGGCCATGCTCTCCGAAGACGACGGCAAGACATGGCAGGGCTTTCTGCTTTTAGACGAGCGGGACCAGGTCTCCTACCCCGACGCGGTCGAGGGCAGCGACGGCTTCCTCTACGCCGTCTACGACCATGGCCGCCATGCGGAGAAGGAAATCCTTCTGGCCCGGTTTACAGAGGAGGACGTGCTGGCCGGTCGGCTGGTGCACCCGGAAAGCTATCTAAAAAGGGTCATCTGCAAGGCGTAGCGCAGGCTGTTGCGCAATGAATTTTCAAAGGGGCTTGCATCGGCCGATGCAGGCCCCTATACTTTTGAAACGCA
>JAKPBM010000247.1 GCA_029778935.1 Bacillota bacterium
AAACTCGGCGTTCGGAGTGCCCATTGGCCTTGCAATGCGCTCCCATATGCCAGCGGATAGTCATCAACCCGTCCGAACACAAGCTTTTGCCAAGTTCCCCGCATTCTCGTCCAACTTTAACCACGTGCCTTCCGCGCGGCCCTTCTCCTGCGCTTTTTCCTGCAGCCCCCTACCCTAGTACTTGACACAGGGCTTCCGTGACAACTTCGGCAATCCCCCGCGCGCCCGCTTCGCTGGGGTGCACCCCGTCGGGAAGAAACGGCAGGTACTCCTCCTTCCAATGGGCGAACTTCTCCGCCAAATCGATTAGGGGCAGGCCGTAATAGGCGGCAATGTCCCGAATCGCCCGGTTGCAGTCTGCCTGCGGAATCACCGCGGGAATCTGATGCGCCGGCGTAAAGGGGTACAGAGTGAAAAGCACCAGCTTTGCCTGCGGGCGAAAGGCCCGAAGCGTTTCCACCACGTAGGAGTATGCGCCGTAAAACACCGTTTTGTCCTTTTCCGCCAAGGGTTTGACCAGTTCGCCTGCGTCGCCTAAGGCTTTGGTATATAACGTGTCGTTGGCGCCGCCGAAAATCGTCACCACGTCGGGCGCATAGGGCAGCACCGGCGCGTACGGCACGCCGTCCAAGGTGGTCAGCCGCTTGGCGTCGGCAAACCGCCCCAGCCCCAGCCGCTCGTCGGTGCAGTAAGCCGGCCGCATACCGGCACGGGCAGGGATGGCCACCGTCGTGCACCCGATGCCGCAGTTGACGTGCTCCAGTTCCAGCACTTTTGCCACCAGCGGCTGCCATTTGTTCTGGAAGGTGATGCTGTCCCCCAGGCTGCACCAGACGGGCTTTTTCAGCCGCCGCTGCATCCCCTTGTGGGTAAACTGGTAAATCTCCCGCTTGGGCGCGTTGTACAGGGCCACGGGGTCGCTTTCGTGGTAGGCGTAGAGCGCCCTGCCCGGATTGCCGCGGACGCTTCGCAGCTCCTGCACTAGGTGGTACGGCGGCGCGGGCAGCGCCCGGGCGGCAAAATACCCCTTCCCGCATTCCCGCAGAAGCAGCATGGCCTGCCGGACGCCTTCGTATATCGCCTGCCGGGCTTCTTCCGGCGGCAGGCTGTCGCATTCGCCGAAGAGCCCGTCGTAGGTTTCAAAGCAGTACGCTTCGCCCGAATCCTCGTTTTTCCCTTCCTTGACCGGAACCGTCACCATATTAGGCACCACGTCTTTTGCTTCCTGCGTAAAGGCCCTATCCCCGCTACCAAAGATCACGGGTACGCCCAAATAGTACGCAATCAGCGCAAACCGGCCAAATTCGCCCAGCGACCGGCCGTTGACCCGCTCGTCCAGCACATGGTGGCTGCCCGTGTGGGGCAGATGGGCATGCTTTGTCCCCGCTTTCGCGTGCTGGCCGATGAAAAGCACCGCGTCAAACGTCCCGTCCAGCCGGAAGGGAAAATACGGAGGCTCCCACCGGTTGTAGAGCACGGCGCGGCCGTCCAGCAGCTCCGGCACAATCCCGCCGCAGCCGTGGCCGTCGGCCACATGGACTTCCGCCGCCCCCGCGTCAAAAAGTGCTTTTACGGCGGCGTTGACCTCGCCGGTCAGCAGAAGCTTTGCTTCGCCGTAAAATTTGCCCTCTGGGATTACCCAGTCGGCCTTGCATCCAACACCCGCGGCGCCTTCCAAATCGGTCATAATGTAGATTTTCATGCCAAATCCCCGCTAAAGCACCAACACTATAGCGCCGGCACAACGACGTCCACCGTAGCGCCGCCCTGGGCAAACGATTTCTGCACCGCGTCCAGGAAGAATACCGACGCGGTCAGTTCCTCCCACAGCTGGGGCATTTCGCCGGTGCGCAGCATTTTGGCAAAAAGGTCGCACTCCCTGCGGTAGCAGTCGGAAATGTCAATCTTCCGCTCGACGTAAGCGCCGCCTTCCAGGTAGACAGTTCCCTGATAGAGGTAGTTGCCGTCCAGATACAGCTGGGTCACGGCGAAATCGTCGTACTCGGCGATGACCGCCACGTCGTTTCTTACCTGCCGGGCGGTGACCCGCTGGACGTTATACCCGAACACTTCCAGCGACGCTTCCGCAAGATGGGGCGCGTAGAACACAAACCCGCCGTAGGGGTTTTCCATTTTGAGCGGGGCGGTCATCATGCCGCCGCGCACTTTCTTTTCGCCCCGAACGGCTTCGGCCAGCTCCTCCACCGCCGGCGCGTGCTTGACCGTCGTCCCGCCGCACACCGGCACGCCGTACTCTTTTGCCAGCCGCACAAGTTCGACGGCGTCTTCCGGCGAACTGGTCAACGGCTTGTCGACAAACAGCGGGATGCCTTCCACCAGAAATGGCTTTGCCATTTCCAGATGGTACTTTCCGTCCCGGGCGGTAATCATCACCGCGTCCACCAAACCAAGCATGTCTTCCGGCTTATCGGCCAGAAGCTCCAGCCCGAACCGGTCAAACACCTTGCGGTTTTCCTCCGGATAGTGGCCGCCGATGGCGACAACTTTGCAGTCGGGCCAGCGGTACTGGCCGTTATCGCCGGGCGTGTTATAAAGCTCGGTGAAGGCGGCGGCGTGACTGTTTTCCCCGCCCAAAATGCCAATGCGAAACATATACTTTCCTCCCTAATTCAGCGGCGCCAGCTTCAGCGCGTTTTTATAATAAATCTTATCCAGCACTTCCTGCGGAAGGTTCAGGCTGTTTAAAAGCTCCTGATGCCTGTTGTCAAAGTAATCGCGGCCGTACAGGACGCGGTCCTGATAGGTAGTTAGAAACTCGCGGGTAAAGTCTAAATCCCTCGAAAGGGCGTTGTGGCCGCTTCCGGCGGAAATGTCGCAGTAGAGGTTTTCGTATCTTTCCATAAAGTGCACAAGCTTGCCGCCGGGAAGGACGGGCCCCTTGGGGTAGCTTTCCGTTTCCGCCTTGTCGTCGCCGGAGATATAGCCCCAGAAGGCCGGCGCGTGGCCCAAAAACACCGTTTCGGGGCAGGCTTCCAGCGCCCGGCCGAAGGCGTCCATGCCCCCGCCGTACCACCAGTTGGGCCTCGGGTACTTGCGGCCGGTGGCGGTGGGCTTTTCGTTGTCCAGATGCACCACCACGGGCAACCCCTGCTCGCCGCAGACGCGGAACAACCGGATGGCGTCCCAGTCGTCCAGCATCATACGAAGCTTCAGCTCGCCGCATACTTTCACGCCGTAAATCTCCTTGGCCGCCAGCAGCCGGTCGATGGCGTCGGGCCGCCGCGGGTCGGGCGCGTAGCCTAAAACGAACTTTTCCGGCGCCCGCTCCTTGTAGGACAGGCACCGGGCGAAGGGAATCGGCCCGTTCGGCCCCGATTCGGGCATCAGGTGGGCCTGGTGGGGGTCCCATTCGCCCTGGGGCGCCTCCCAGCTTAAAAGCCAGGTGACGTCAATGCGATTTTCCTCCATGTTTTGTAAAAAGCGGTCCAGGTTCACCCCGTGCCAGTCGGGGTGATTGTGGGCGTCGATAATCACGCGGCACACCCCCTATACCAGGTTGATGCTCCGGCCGGACGCGGCTTCGATAATCACTTCCCGGCCCTGCTCGGCTTCCAGCAGCAGCTCGGCGTTTTCGATAACTTTTTGATAGGCCGCGGCGTATTCCAAAACGTCTTCTT
>JAKPBM010000252.1 GCA_029778935.1 Bacillota bacterium
TGGTAGTACAGCGCGAAAATCCCCGCGCAGGCAAGAAACGACAGGGGCAAGGAAAAAGCCGGCGGAAGCGCCGGCGCACATTTTTCTTCAAAAGCGCTTTTTTCCAAGAATATCTTCCTTTCCGGCAAAAAAGGGGCACATTTCGCTTTGTTCCGGCATAGTATAGGACTGTAACGCCCGGCAAAGCACTTTGCCGGAGAAGGGAGTCAGCGCGAAATGGAGGATAAAGCCAGACAATTTGCCAGAGAAATCCAGCAGACGCCGACGGGCAAGATGCTTCTGCAGAATATGGAAGCCATAAAACGGCTTGCCCAGTCGCCGGAAGTGAAACAGGCCCTGATGTCTCTGGGGGACCAGGGCAAAGAAGCCGCACAGAAGGCGGCGGAAAGCATTAAGCGCGGAAATGTTGCCGGCCTGACGGAGTTTTTAACCCTTCTGAGCCAGACCGAAGCAGGTCGGAACATATTGAATAGCCTGAAAAACATCACCGGGAGGTGACGACGAGTGGCTGAACTGGATGCGCGCATTGAACAGATCCTGAACGACCCCGACCAGCTTGCCAAAGTGGTGGAAATCGCAAAGCAGCTGATGGGCGGCGCGCTGCCAGACGGTTCGGCTTCTTCGCCCGAGGAAAACTCTGTCAGCGGGCAGGCGCCGGGGGAAAGCTCCCAGGACGCGCTGGCGGTTGCCGACAACATTTCCTCACTACTGACCGGTCTTGACGTCGGCCCGGGGCTTTCGGGAGCGCTGGCCCGGGCCTTGACCGGTTTAAACAAGAACACCAAGCGGATTGCCCTGCTGTCGGCCCTTCTGCCCTTTGTTTCGGAAGAGCGGAGGGGGCTTGTGCAGCGGGCCATGCAGGCCATGAAGATGGCCGGAGCAGCCAGGGCCGCCCTCGGAGATTCCTTAGGAGGTGAAGCCCGCCATGTTTGAGGAATTTGCCCGCGCCAACGCACAGGAGAACCGGCGGGAGCTGGATTTAAAACCTACCAGCTGGAGCCCCGTCGCAAACGAAAGCGAGCGGTTTACCTCCCCTCCGCCTGAAAAACCAGCGTTTTCCGCCGCCTTCGACGAGCCGGCCCAGCCGGCCTCGGCCCATAAAAAGGAGCCTTCCGCCGGGCTTTTTAAAGAGGCGGGGGGAATCTTCAGCAGCATACGAAAGTTTATCAAGGAAAACGAAGAACTGATTGTGTTCCTCGTGATTCTGTTTTTAATCTGCGACTGCGACGATGACTGGGAGCTTATCATCGCCCTAATTATCCTCTTCTATCCCTACATATCCAAGCTCATATTCCGCAAGTAACTACTCGGGCCTCTGCCCGCCGGGCAGAAGAAACACCGCATCGGACGGCTCGGTCAGATCCAGCGATTCCAAAGCGAGCTTATATACCGTCGCACCGTTTTCTCTGGATTCCAGCGAAACAAGCATCCCGTTTGCCAGGGAGATAACGTACGTTTCCGTATAGGCGCCTGCCGCCGCTTCCGCCACGATGACATATTCACCGTTAGCAAATTCCACACCGCAGCGGACGATTTGGGCATCCCCGCTTTCCAGCGCTTTGTAGGAAGGCAGGCTGCCCAGCCGGTCTTCCTCCCATTCACCCCGCCGGCTTTTTATCACCGAGGAACTGCCGTTCGCAAAGCTGTACACATGCTGCCCGGTGACCAGCAGCACGTACGCACGGCCTTTGGCCGGCGCCACGTCGTACCGGGCCAGCCCTTCCTTTTTTGCCACTGTTTTTTTCGTCGCCGCGCTGGTCCTTCCGTCCGGGCCGTACAGCGTTTCCGTGTAGGAAGCGGTGTACGCCGCAGGGGTTTGCAAAGCTTTCAGAACGGCGACGATGTTGTCCCCGTTCAGTTCCAGCGCAACAAACTCCGCCGGCTCGTTCAGGTAGACGGGGGCCAGCCCGTCCACCCCGGCCGGCCCCGAATGGTCGGGGTCCGGCAGGGTGATGGTGGTTTCGGGCCGCCGAAACGCACCGGAAAGGACGAACACCAGCACAAGCGAAAACATGACAAACAGTGCCGTTAGAAAGAGAAGCCAGAAGTTCCTGTTCGTCTTCCCCATGCGAACCCCTCCCTTCGAGCAAGCTACGAACAAACCCCTTTACAGCCCCGGTGTAAACGGCGCCGGGGCTTCTCCTTTTCCAAAGTAGTGGAGAATGGCTTTGGCAATCCGCTTGGACGCGCCGCCGTCGCCGTAGGGGTTCACGGCGCGGGCCATGGTTTCGTACCGGGCGGGGTTGTCCAGCAAATCGGAGGCAAGGGAAACGATGTTCTCCCGGTCGGTGCCCGCCAAAATCACTGTTCCGGCGGCAATGGCCTCCGGCCGCTCGGTTTCGTTGCGCAAAACA
>JAKPBM010000262.1 GCA_029778935.1 Bacillota bacterium
CTGCTGTTTGGAGGGCTGGCGCTGGGAGGCGTCGGGTACGGCGCATATACGGCGGTACAGGCGTCGAGACTTCGCAAAAACGCCCGCGCGGTCTGCTATAAATACGGAACGACCCTGCCGGAAGGCATTCTGTCCGCCGCATCGGCCTACGTGGCTCAGATGAAAGAGCGCCGCGCCCGTATCCGCGCCCGGGAAGAAGCCGACCAGAAGTACACCTACGCCCTGGAAAAAGCCGCTTTCGCCCGCGGCCGCGCCGAAGAGGCCCTGGCCAAGCTCCATATCCCCTTCGACCCCAGGGAAGCGCCCGCGGAGCTAAAGCGCCTGTCCGCCGGCCATGCCGCTTTAAAGCAGGCAAAACTCGCCAAAGCCGCGGCAGAGGAAAAGCTGGCCATATTAGAGCGGGAGCTGGCCGTCCAGCAAGACCCCGGCGGCGCCGAGGAGGAATCCGTTCCCCTCTCTTATGCCGAAGCGGAGAAGGCCCGGCAGAAAGCCGTTGCCGCCCGCTTTGCCGCCCAAGCCGAGGACGCAAAACTCCAGGGCCGCCTGTCCCACTTCCCCGACCGGGCGGAGCTGGCCGCAAAACTTTCCGCCAAAACGGAAGAGCTGGCAGCGGCCAAGGCGGAATACGAGGCTATCCAACTGGCCCGCACCGTGCTGGAAAGCGTCGCCAACGACCTTTCCAAGCGGCTTACGCCCAAACTCAGCCGGCGGGCCGAGGAAATCTTCCAGACCCTGACCAAACACCGGTACGACCGGGTGCTGTTCGAGAAAAACTGGAAAGCCCTCGTCGTCTCCGCCGACTCCAAAGAGCCCCGGGACGTGCTGTACCTTTCCGCCGGCGCCACGGAGCAGCTGTACCTCTCTTTGCGGCTGGCCTTATCGGAAGTGGTGTTTTCCGAGCCCCTGCCGCCGCTGGTTTTAGACGACCCCTTTGCCACGTTTGACGACGAGCGGCTGGAAAACGCGCTGGCGCTGCTTTCCGACATGGCGAAAACCCGGCAGATTATTTTCTTTACCTGCCGGGCCCGGGAAGCGGACCGGGCGGAAGCCTTCGGAGCAAAACGGACCAACCTGAAATAGGCAAATAAAAAAGGATGCATGCAATCTGCATGCATCCTTTTGCTTTCCTTTGGTTTTCGACGGGTTTAGTAGCTCTGGCCTGCCATAAGGATGGCAATCACCGCGTTGCTAATCTCTTCCTCCAGAACCGCCAGGTCGTTGTAGTCGGAGAGGTTGTAGACGTTGGCGGCGTAGTCAGCGGGGAAGGAAACGGTCTCGTTGGTGGTACCTACCTCAACGGCCACGGAGAACTTCACCGTAATCGTTTCCAGACCGGTGACCGCCTGAGGAATGGTGATCTCCACATCGGAAACGGTACTCATCTGGCTGGCGCTGGCCTTTTTGACCAGGGTCGTCACCGTGAGAGGCTTTATGTAGGCGCCGTCCATCTCGACGATGACCTCGGTTTTGGTTTCCGCTCCCTCGGCCTTCTGGGTCACGACGCTGTCCACGGTGATGGACCACTCGCCGCCCAGGTCAACGGTCAGCTTGCGGGTGTTGCCCGTCAGAACGTAGTCGGCGGCGATGCGGTACGTTTCCCCGGTGTCGCTGCTGAGGTCAAAGCTCACAACGCCTTTGGCGTTGCCGCCGTCTTCCGTGTAGCCGACGGTGATGGTGTAGGAAACGCCGTCGTTGCTGCTTTGCACGGTGACGATGTCGGCGCAGACGTTGCCGTTGTACTCGGGGCGGACCCACTTGAGCACCACGCCCTCCTCGTCCTGCACGTCAACAGCAAGCTCACCCAGCAGGGAGTTGATGTAGCTCATGTTGTAGAAGGGGCTCAGCACGCCCATTTCGATGAGCAGGTTGACAACCTCCGCCAAAGTGGCGTCGGAGGCGGCGTGTTCTTTCACGGCCATGAAGATGCCCGCCATCTGCTTGCCGGTCAGGGTAACGACCTCGGCCTTCAGGCTCTGCACGCCGTTGACGGTTTCAAACTCTACCGTTTCGGTGGTCTTGGCCTCCGCAGGGACGGCATTCTTGATAACTTCCGCGTAGGAAGCGGGCATCGCGGCCACTTTTTCCAGCAGGGCCAGGGCTTCCGGGCTCAGTTCCACGCTTCCCAGCGAGCCGCCGAAAAGCTGTTCCGTGCTGGCCAGGATGTCCTTGGACAAAAAGTCCGGCGCGGAAATGAACAGCTCGGTCGCGGAGAGGTAGAAGTCCACGGCAAGCGGCACACCGTTTACCAGGCCGGTAACACCCATGTGTGTCCTGTTGCCGTCCTTGTCCGCCAGCACCTTTGCGCCGACGGTCGCCGGCAGCTTCAGGGGCAGGTTCATCCCGAACTGTTCCAGACCGGTGATTTCCTGCAGCGTAACGTCCAGCTTGGCGTAGTTTAACTTGTTGTAGTTCAGCTTGGTAAGATCCAGCTCGGCAAAGGTGCCCTGCAGCGCCATGGCCAGCTGTTCATAGTAATCGCTCTTTTCCGTTACGACGGCTTCTCCGCCGCTCTGCCCGCCCGGGCCACCCGAGGCATCGGGGCCGCCCGAACCTTCCGACTTACAGGCGGAAAGGGGCAGCAGCAGGAGCAGCAGCGCCAGCAGTAAAGAAAATACTCTTTTTTTCAAGGTAACCCTTCTTTCCTAGGTAATGCCCTATCAGTATACAGAAAATTGCTTTCTCCGTCAACGAAACGCATGTTCTGAATATAACCAATTTTTGCTGGGTTTTTATCGCGCAATTTCTCCCTTTTCCCCTATAAAATTCCGGCTTGAACGGTCGACCGCGGCTGTAAAATGGCACATTTTGAAAACCCGACGCCTGCAAGTTCCCGTTTCAGCCGGATTAGGCCTTGTTGCGGACAATCCGCAGAGGCGTCCCGCAGGGCAAAACGCGCTCAGTATAAAATATTATGTACTTTTTCCTTCTCCACGGCACCCCCTTCCGCGGCGGAATCTCCTGTTTCCATCCCATGTTTTTCGCCGGTATCTTAATAAAATTATATCAATCCGGCCGGGGGAATGCAAACCTATGGCGGCCGTTTTGGGCCAAACGGCGCAAAATCTCCGCTTTTCCATCATTATTTCCGCCTGCCGGGCATACAGTTTCCTAGACATTGCCAACGGGAGGGTTTTGCCATGCCAGTTGTTCCCTACAGACGGCAGGACGCCGTAAACTACGCCCTGCGCTGGGCTTTAAGCCACAACCCCGCCTACTACGACTTTACCAATATGGGCGGCGACTGCACCAACTTCATATCCCAATGCGTGTACGCCGGGTCGGGCGTTATGAACTTCACGCCCAACACCGGCTGGTACTATCTTTCCCTGGCCAACCGGGCCCCCGCCTGGACGGGCGTGGAGGAGTTTTACCGCTTTATGGTCAACAATCAAGGCGCCGGCCCCTTTGCCGAAAACGCGCCTTTGTACAAAGTCGAAATCGGCGACGTTATCCAGCTCAATTTCGGCCGGCCCCGATTCGGCCATTCGCTGCTGGTCTGCGAAATCACCGGCGGGGGCTTTTCCTCCCCGGCGGACTTCAGCCCCCACCGCGTGCTGATCTCCACCCACACGGAAAACGCCCGCCTTAGACCCCTTTCGACCTACTTCTGGAACGATATCCGGCTGATTCACTTTCTGGGCGTGCGCACCTGGTGAACCTTGTGTTTTCCAGCCGTTTCCTATATACTGTTTTTACATTCGAAGCCCAAAAGGCACCGGGAGGTCACTACATGCGGAAAGAAAAACCGGTTCGCGGCTCCACCCCCGCCCCTGACCACATTATGCAGAGCTTCTGCGGCGACCCGCGGTATGAGATTGCCGTCACCTGGCGCACGTCCACCGACGTTTCCGAAGGCTATCTTTCCTACCAGGCCGTATGGGGCGGCCCCATGTACCAAGTCAAGGCCGTTTCCCGCCTGTTTGTCAGCGACATCGACGAAAGCTACATACATACCGCCGTGGCGAAAAATTTAACGCCCGGCACCAGGTATAAATATTTTGTCGGAACGGACGAATATAGAAATGGGGAATTCTACTTCGAAACCCAGCCGGAATACTGCGAGCGTTTCCGGTTTCTCGTCGTGGCCGACCAGCAGAACGACACGCCCTCCTGCCGGCCCGATTACGAACCCTTCCGCCGCGCGCTGGAGCAGGCTTTGCAGCGCCACCCCGGCTGCCGCTTTATCCTGACCGTCGGCGACAACGTGGGCGACGGCCAGAACGAACACCAGTGGAACGGCTATTTTCACGGCTTGCGGGGCATTTCTGAAAATATTCCCCTCATGATGACCACCGGCAACCACGACAACCGGGGCTACGAAACCTACGAGCCGGGCAATAAAACAGGAAAATTCTACCGCCAGCATGCCGACTTTTTCGATGAGCAGTTCGCCCTGGCCTACCCCCAAAACGGCTTTGCCGGCTTTGAAACGG
>JAKPBM010000279.1 GCA_029778935.1 Bacillota bacterium
CGGCGTTTACCAGCATTTATCCGATTCTTTCCTTTGCCCTGGAAACCTTCCTGCCCAACCCGGGCGACTACAGCTTCCTGACCACGGGCAACCCGAACAACTTGACCTTAAAATGGTGGGTCACTTCGGAAAACATTACGGAAAGCGGCATGTACGGACAGCTGGGCATCCTGTTCAACTCGACCATCTGGAAAGCGTTTAGAGGCACGTTTATCGTATCCATTGCCTGCGCGCTTCTGGCCGGCACCATCGGTACCCTGGTCGGTTACAGCGTCAGCAAAAACCGCAAAGGAAAATACGCGGCCTACGTCAACGCCATCGCCTTCCTGCCGTACCTGATTCCCTCCCTGGCGGTCGGCGTATCCTTCTTCATCTTCGGTTCCGAACTGGGAATTTACAACACGTACCTGCTTCTCATCCTGGCCGGTACGGTGAAATATATCCCCTGTGCCAGCCGCAGCTCTTTAAACTCGATGCTGCAGCTCAGCGGCGAGATTGAGGAAGCGGCGGTTATTCAGAACATCCCCTGGCTGAAGCGAATGTTCCGGATTATCATCCCGATTCAGAAATCTTCCATCATCAGCGGCTATTTGCTGCCGTTTATGACCAGCTTACGGGAACTTTCGCTGTTTATGCTCCTGTGTTCGCAGAACAAGATCGTTACGACTCTGCTGGACTACTTCGACGAGATGGGCCTGTACGCGTTCTCCAGCGGCATCAACCTGCTGTTGATCCTGTTTATCATCATCTTTAACGGCCTGATTAACAAGCTGACGGGAGCCAGCCTGGACAAGGGAATTGGAGGAAAGTAATATGCCAAAAATCATATTGGAAAACGTCACAAAGCGTTGGGGCAGATTCTACGCCGTTGACAATATCAACCTGGAGATCGACGACAACTCGTTTGTCACGCTGCTGGGCCCGTCCGGCTGCGGCAAAACGACCATTCTGCGCATGATCGCGGGCCTGGAAACGCCGACGAGCGGCAGAATCACCATCGGCGACAAGGTCGTGTTTGACAGCGCCCAGGGAATTAATGTTCCCGCCAATAAGCGGCATGTTGGTTTCCTCTTCCAGAACTACGCCCTGTGGCCGAACATGACGGTCTACCAGAACATTAAATTCGGCTTAAGCAACATCAAAGAGGAAATGCCCACGGTGGACCACGGCGCCAAGCGGGCCGACGCGCTGCTCCGAATCCTCAGAAAGCCGGAGGACATTCTCCGCATCTACGAGGACTGCACCGACAAGAAGGGCAACCTGGATACCCATAAGCTCATGGTCAGGCTCATCGATACGTTTGAAATCTCGATGTTCACCGCCAAAGAGCTGATGCGGTACAGGCTCAACGCGCAGGCAAACCTTGCGGCGAAAGTGCAGGAAATCCGGTCGAAGCTGGAAGCGGAGCTGCAAAACATCCGCAAAAAGCACAAAGAAGCCGGATATGAGCTGAACCAGAAGTTCGAGGTTACCAAGAACGGCGAGGTTGTCAAAACCGTCCGCAAGATGGATAAGGAAGAGATGGACCTTGCCGTAAGACGGGTGGCCCGCATCGTCAAAATCGGCATGTTTATGGAACGGTACCCCAGCGAGCTTTCGGGCGGCCAGCAGCAGCGCGTGGCCATTGCCCGTACGCTGGCGCCGGAGCCGTCCGTGCTGCTCATGGACGAACCGCTGTCCAACCTGGACGCAAAACTCCGTTTAGAGATGCGCTCCGAGCTGCAGCGGCTGCATATCGAAACGGGCAGCACCTTCGTGTACGTCACCCACGACCAGCTGGAAGCCATGACGCTGGCCACGAAGATCTGCCTGTTGGACAACGGCGTGCTGAACCAGTACGATAAGCCGCTGGTGGTATACAACAAGCCCAACAACCTGTTTGTGGCCGACTTTGTCGGAAACCCGGCCATTAACTTCATCGAAGCCACCGGAGCCCAGAAGCCCGACGGCAGCTTTGAGCTTACCATGCTGGGCGATATCAAAGCAAACTTCCAACCCGTGTCCGAGATGAGCTACGCCGAGTGGCTTAAAGCCCAGGAGACGGAAGAGCAGAACCGCCTGCAGTGGGAGCAGGAGCGGCTGAAAGACAAAAAGAGCGTCGAAAAGAGCAACAAGGAATCCCATTTCCGCTACCACATTGCCAAGGTCGACGAAACGCTGGACGACGAGGACGAAAAGAAGGTCACCGATTCCGACTTCATTATCGGCGTTCGTCCGGAGTATATCAAGATCAGCGAAAACGGCTCCTTGACCGGCGAAGTGTACAGCGCCATGCCCACCGGTATGGAAACCACGGTCCGCATCCGCATCGGCAACTTCCTGCTGACCGGCGTGGTGTTCGGCGGCGTGACCTACAAGATCGGCCAGATGATTAAGCTCGACTTTGAAGGAAACGGCATCGTTCTCTTTAGCCGCAAAAACGGCAACCTGATTACGCTGGGTTCCCTGAAAGTGTAACTGTATAAACCAACGGACAAAGCAGCAGCTTTTTCTATACCTGCCGCCGGCGAGATCCCCCTCTTGCCGGCGGTTTTATATGTCCCGGCACCCGCATCCCGGGGCAGGGAACGGCGGCCCTGGCGGAAACTGGCGCTGTCGGAAAACGGAGTGCCGGCGGAAACCGCCTTGCCGCCGCTCGCAATATGGCTATTGCCTGGCGGGCCGTTGTACGGTATTATAGTTACATCCCCATAGCGCCGCCAGTCGGCCGCCTGCGCCATACGGCCGGCCGCTGTTGAAAACGGAACCTATCCCGCGGAAACTCCGAACCTTTGCAAAAACTTTGCCCCGCCGCGCGCAAAATCTTGCAGTAAACGTGTCAGGAGGAGTAGAGCATGAAAACGTTTCTTTCCGTGCTGTTAATTCTGTGCTGCTTAGGAATCACCGTGGCAGGAACGACGCCGGCAACAGCCGCGCCCAACACCTTCCGCCCCGGCCTGCACGTCCGCTCCGACGGCATAGTGATGCTGGGGAACCGGGTGTTTTACGGGTACGGGCTGAACCTGTTCTCCACGTTCGGGTATCATCTGGACAGCTATTTCCGCTACGGCGACCCGCTGGACGCGCTGGAACACCAGTATAAGAAAGATTTCGAAATGTGCAAAAAATACAACCTGCCCTTTGTCCGGGTTCCCTTCAGCACGTGGGGCGCCAACTCCTACGAGCTGTTTGAAAAAGACCGGGAAACCTTCTTCCGCCTGCTGGACGATATTGTGGCGGAGGCGGAACGGCAGGAAATCGGCATTGTCGTTTCTCTGCTCTGGAACCAGGACGCGCTGCCCTACTACGTTTCCGAAAAGCGCTCGGCCATGGGCGACCCGGAGAGCAAGACCGTCCGCTTTGCCAAAGAGTATGTGGCCGCCATTGTCCAGCGGTATAAAGACAGCCCTGCCATCTGGGGCTGGGAAATCGGCAACGAGTACAACCTGACGGCGGACCTTTGCAGCAAAGATCTGACCGAGTTCCTGCCCCACGAGGTATTTAAGGTGGGCGAATGGGACTACTACGATTACTACACCTCCGACGAACTGCTGGTGTTTTACCAGGAAATTGCCGACACCATCCGCCAGTACGACGACTACCGGCTCATCACCAACGGCAACGGCGAGATGCGCAGCGCCGCCTACAACCTGCGCTACTACTCCAGAGGGCTTATGACGGAAAAGCACTCCTGGCCGCTGAACTGGCGGGGCGATACATACGAGCAGTTTCAGGAAATGATCCAATTCTACACCCCCGAGCCCATGGACACCCTGTCCTTCCACTACCAGGCGGTCAACGAATCCGGGTTTTTGACCACCATGCATGCGGGCGGGACCCGGTATCCTTTGCGGGAGGCCTTCGCAAAGTACGTGGAGGCGTCCCGCTCCCAGGGGCTGGCGACTTTTTTCGGCGAGTTTGGCGACTTTATCGAAATGGAGCACAAGGCCTCGCCGGAGGAAGTCCAGCAGGCGTTCCGCTCTCTGCTGGACGACATGATGGCGGCGGATATTCAGATTGCCTGCGGCTGGTTCCAGTGGCCGAAGGACTTTGAGGTGCGCGAAAACGGCCGCGACCGCTTCCTGCACTCGGAAGAAGGGCTGGATTACCTGGTCAACCGCTACAAAATGGAGCAATTGGCGCAGGTCAACGAGGCATTTCAAAAGGAAAACAAGCAAAACGCCCAGCTGTACTGGGTCGTGATGAAAAACCGAGCCCCCGTGCCGCCGGACGAACCCGCCCCGCAGGAAACCGCACCCGCCACCGAGGCGCAGGAAGCTGCCGCTACCGACGGGCCGAAAGACAGCCCTGCGGAACCGGACGCCAAGCCACGCAAAGAAAAGGGCTTGGCGGTATGGCTGGCCGGAGGCGCTGCCGCGGCGGCGGTCGCGGGCAGCGGATGGTGCCTAACCCGCAAGAAGAAGGCAAAGCCGCGGGGGTAAACCCCTGCCGAAGTTGGGCGGGATATGTGCGCAGATAGGCTTAAATCAACAGGGCTGCCGGCATTTGCCGGCAGCCCTGTTTTGACCAATGGCCTGAGGGCGTAGGTTAACGTGTACCCGTCATTGTCATAGCGATGGAAAGGCAATAGGAGAGTCGGCCTTATGAAAATCAACCGGCTCCTGCCCTGCGCCAGCGGCCGATTGCGTATGCGGCGGCAACGGCGAATGACCATCCCTTATGCGGCCGCCCCAAAAGCATAGCACCCGCGTCAAACGCGTTGGAAGCGTGCAAGACAGTAGGACAGAATCGACCGGGACGCATCGGCGATTTTACCGCTTAGTTCCTGTTTGTCCAATGTTTTTCCTCATTCCGGAACCGTTTGGAAGCTTCCGTACCATTAGTGAAAGGACGTAAGACTCGGTTAAAGTTTTTCGAAAAAATTTCCTCCGATTTTTGCTACTTTTCCTTGGACGGCTTGCGGGTCTGCCCGTCCACCCAGGCAAGATATGCCGCGCTGCCGGCTTCCG
>JAKPBM010000301.1 GCA_029778935.1 Bacillota bacterium
CGAGCTGGCAAGCTCTTTCCTTGTCAGCCCTTCGCAGTGGGCAAGAAGCGCTTCCGCCGTGCCGCCGGCGGCAAGCAGCTTGTAGGCGGAAAGAGCGAAGCGATGGCCTTTGCTTTCCGGCGCAAGGCCGCAGTGGCTGGCTAAGACATAGGTCGCGCCGTGCTCATTAAGCAAGGTTTGCACATAGGCGCTTCCTTCGTCGTTTTCGCCCTGGAAGAACAGCCCGCAGGCAAGCCCCGCCGCGATATAGATGGGGGACACGCCCGCTTCCTCGCAAAGGGCAACGGCGCCGGCGAATCGGTCATGGGGCGAGAGTTTGCGTTTTGTGTCCCGCCCGACTCGGTCCACCGTGTCGCCCAGGGCTTTGTTGGCAAAGCGGAGCAGCAAATCGTCGATATGGGGCAGGATGCTTTCCAGAGGGACGGAGAACTTACGGCTTAGGCCCCGGGCGGACTCCAGCATGGCCCGCTGCACCAGCAGCTTGTTGACCGGCACGCCGACGGCCTGCCATATGTAGGCAAGGTTTTGCAATTGCCCTAAATACGCCGAAAACGCATGGCCCATGTTGTGGACGAACAGCTTCCGCTCCACGTAAAAGGCAAAGGGGGAGAAGGGGTACAGCCCCGGCACGGCGGGGATTTCCCCGCGGAAGGCGTCTTTGTCTACGGGCAGGTATGCGTACGGCTCCACCCGGACGAAAAGCGGGTCTTTTTGCCGCTGCTCCTCGGTCAAAACGGGCACCATGCGGCCGATGGACGCTTCCACCAGCCCCACCCGCTCGTCGAAACTTTCCGCTTCGGCCGGGGAGAGATAGGAAAGCAGCAAATCCCGCAAGAATCGGTCGGCGTGGAGCATGTTTTCGCAGATGATGATGTTAAGCGGGGCGAAATTGCCCTTCTGCCAGCGGGCGGAAAGCCCGCCGGCGATGTTCTTTGCGATTTTGGGCAGGACGTTGACGCCCACCGCCGTGGCCATTACGTCCGCGCCGGCAATGGCGCTGGCGACGGCGGCTTCGTCGTTTCCCGGAATGCCGCGGACGTTTTCGACCCGTATTTCACGGTTTCCTTCGTCGGAAACCACTTCGAGCGTGTAAGAGCGGCGTGAGTTAAGCGCGGAAATGAGCGTTTCGCTGATGTCGATGAAGGTGACCTCATACCCCGCGGCGGAAAACAGGGGACCGATAAAGCCGCGGCCGATGTTTCCGGCACCGTACTGCACGAAGGATTTCATACCGTTCTCTCCGTTGCCCGTATGCTAGTCGGCGATCTCGGGAATGCGGCGGATGCGGGGGTCGGTGAAGATGTCGCTTTCGTCAAAGCTGGGCGTGGAGAACTCGGACACGACGGCCCCCTCCGGCCCGGCCTGGAACCAGTGCTTGGTGTTGGGAAGAAGGGTGTACTGCTGCCCGGGGGTCAGGACAATTTCATGGAACACGGTATAGACCCCTTCCGGAGGCTGGGCTTTGGGGCTGGCCGCCGGCTCTCCCTCTACGTAGAGGTACACCGTACCGTAGCGGCAGCGGAAGGTTTCCTCCTTGCCGGGGTAGCCGTTTTCCAAAGGCGGGTGCCGGTGTTCGGGGCAGGTCTGGCCTGGGGTCAGCACCAGCTCTTTGGCGCACACCCGGTCGGTGTTTACGTAGGTGACAAGCTGCAAACCGGTGTTATCCAGATCGTTCAGGCCGAAATCCGCCACTTCGATTTCCTCCGTGGGGGAAAGGACGATGCCGGCCTTTTGCAAATATTCCCGCGCTATGCTCTGGGCTTTCGCGACTTGTTCTCTGGTAAGCACGTTAAACGCTCCTTTGTTTCGGATTCTTACCTTAATTATACTTTCCCGGAAGATAAAACGCAAGAACGGGGAAAACCGGTGTGTAAACCGACGAAATCCGATGGAAAACCAGCCGTTATGCCGTTTGCAAAAGCGGGAAGGGAAGGAAAAAGATGAAAATACGTAATAGTGTTTGTTGAAAATTATTATATTAACTGATATTATTATTATAATACATAAAGAAATTACATATGGGGTGTTTTTCATGAAACTCGACGATTGGGTCTATCGTGGTTCCCACAAGTACTACGATAAGGCTCTGCAGAACCTTGCCAACGCGCTTCCGCCCGAAAAGTGGAGCTATTCCGGAAAATCGGACTTTGGCATAATGAGAAGTTATCTGGCCAACGTGTTCAGCAAGCTCTACATGGAACGGGAGGAGGCCCCTGAGTCGGAAAAACAGAATTTTATATATGAAGACGATATCCAGGCCTGCTTTAACACGGGGCTGTACGACAAGCACCTGCAGCCTATCTTCTACTACTGCGTGCTCAACAACATTCCCGGCTTCCAGCGCTGGAAGTTCGAGATGTTCTACAACAGCTACACCATCCGCTACACGAAAATGCCCTCTCTGGCGGTTAGCCGCCTGCAGCGGCCCAATTTCTTCTCCGACCCCAGCGAGCTGATTATGGACCCGCGGCTGGATATTATCCCCCAGTGGGAGCATATTTTAGACGACGACGAAAATTACAACCGCATTCCGGAGCAGCTTCGCGTAAATGGTAAAGATTTTTGCAGAAATTTGATACAAAGCGAAATCGAAAATGTGAAGAAACGGATTCAAGCAAATTATAAAACCGTCGTACCCCAGTGGTATAAGAATAAAATCCAGCTTCTGGTGCCTTTGTACCTGACCAACGGCGAAAACCCGGATCTGGCGCTGGTTTTGTCCCAGAGCGAGGACAAGACCCAGTACTTCGGCCACACCTGCCTGACTATGGAGATGGCCTACAACAACGCCCGTCTGGTCGCCCGGCCGGACAGTTACTGGCTGCATCCGTAAATTGTTTGGTATTTTTTTGAAATAGGGTTGAAAACCCCTTCTTTTTGGCGTATAATACCATTTGCCACCGGATGTAGAGTAGGAATTGCTTAGGCATAATAAAACGGTGGTTTCTATCTTTTATTTTATAATTGTTGAATGCGCAGAGCGGGGGAACTCGGTTCTCCTGCTCTGCGCCTTTTTGCGTAGAAAACCCGCCGCAAAGCCTTTGCGGCGGGTTTTCTATGAATAGGAGGGAAATCTCAGATTTCAAACCAGACGATTTCGTTGGCCGCCAGGTGCAACTCGAAGCTGGAACCGTCGCCGCGGTAGACCGTCGTGGTCTGGGGTTCGTAGGTGTTGTTGACGACGCAGTACTTGCCGTTTTTTACATAGGCGTGGACTTCCACGTTGTAGTTGGTGCTGAACCAGCGGTAGAGGTTGTCCTCATCGTGGGAGGCCCACAGAATCGCCCGGTACAAAAGGCGGGAGTTTTCAAAGCTGTAGGGCAGGCCGCTGATGTAAACGGCCCGGCCGCTGCCGAACTCGTTGACTGCCAGCTGCACGCCCTTGTTCACCTGTTTAATCACCGTCGTGCCTTCCAGGGCGAACATGTTCTTCTTGCCTTCGCCAAAGTCGATTTGTTCGCCGCAGTCGGCGGTGATGAAGTGGTCGTGCTCGTCCCAGTTGTACTTGTCGTAGTTTAGGGTCAGGCCCGTTTCCTTTTCCACGCCCAGGACGTTTGCCAGCTGGATAAAGCGGCCCTGGTGCTGGCAGGCCGTCGGCTCGCCAACGCCGATGAAGCCGCCGCCGCGGTGGACAAAGCCTTTGACGGCTTCGACAATGACCGGGTCGGTCCAGTTTTCGCCACCGGAGTAGGCCGTGTAGGCGTCGCCGACGTTTAGAATGACGTCGAACTCGTCCAGCATCTTTGGGTTTTGGCGGATGTCGTCGAAGCTGATGAAGTGGACGTCAAAGGGCGCGCCGGAAAGGGCCTCGATAATGCCGGCGTAGGAGTAGTTCTGCCGGTGGTAGATGGCGTGGTGCACCATGTGGTTGCCCCAGGCCCGCATTCTGCCCCAGCAGTTCAGCACGGCGACCTTTTTGATGCAGTAGGGCGTCGTGCCGGCGATGTTTTCGTAGAGGGTTCTAAATTCGTCGCACACGCTTTCCACGTAGTCGATAAACTCGGGGAACTTCAGCGCCAGCTTCAGATAGCCGCCGTAGCCGATGCGGTCGATGGGCTTGCGCAGAATGGCCCTTCGGGCGGTGACCCAGTTCACCTTGGCTTCCCGGACGGGGTCGCCCCCTTCGTGGAAGGTGTCGGGGAAGAAGTAGGGAAGGAAGCGGCCCTCGGTGT
>JAKPBM010000322.1 GCA_029778935.1 Bacillota bacterium
CGCAACGGGTTTTGACTGCTCCGGCCTGACCCAGTATGTGTTCAACGCGTTTGGCTTTGAGCTGCCGCGCCAGTCCCAATATTACTTCGGCCGCCCCGTTTCGAAGGACGAACTGCGCCCGGGCGATTTGCTCTTCTTCGGCCCCAACGGCACGATTAACCACGTGGGCATTTACATAGGAAACGGCCAGTTTATCCATGCGCCTAACTCCGGCCGGCCCGTGTCAATTGATTCGGTGAACTCCGCCTATTATGTGACAAATTTCCGCCGCGCCACGAGAATCTTGTCGTGATGTGGCTCCGGATGGATGCCGTACGGTGTTAGTGCATTGTCGGCAGAATGCCCGTACTGCGGGCAGCATCGTGATGTCCGTGGAATGCCGACGGATGCCGTAAACAGCGGTGTTCCTGTACGTTTCGTGTCGCCGATACGGCATGATGCCGCAAAAATTCGCTGTACCCATGCGAGTTGCATAGGCCCCCGTTTTACGGGGGCTTTGATTTTTTATTTGCGTCCGAAAACGCTTATCCATCCGTTTTGCGAATGCTTAGGAAATAACCGAACCATTTCTCGCCCGTATTTCTCCCGCTTCTTCCCAACCGCTGAGCTTTTTCACAGCAGGCCAGGATGCTCTGTCTCGATACATCTTGCCATGATAGTCTTGCCCCGCCCCGCCTGCTTCCCCGTACCGCCACATCGCCAGCAGACGCAGCCTGTCTTTTGCAAGCCCCGCCGCACTCATACCTTCCAACGAGTAATCAACCCCATTCTCCGGTTTTATTTAAACACTTTTCCCAAAATGCGCAAAAAACTTTATCTTTCGACATGTGTTGAAGGAACTCCTGCATACTTTCTTTCTTTTTACTCGATTTTATTTGACAAATGTTTTTTTATCTGGTACTATATTGCTTGGGATACTGATTCGCCGTTTCCCTCACCGGGTTAAACGGCGTTTTCTTATTTCCACTGTATTACTGCCTAAGGAGAGTCACCATGCCAAACAGTTCGTATGACGTGATCATTGTCGGGGCCGGTCCGTCCGGCATCTTTACCGCGTTGGAAATGAGGAAAAAAGGCAGCAAGCAGTCCATTTTGATTATTGAAAAGGGCCGCGCCATTGAAAAACGCAGCTGCCCCAAGGGCAAAACCGGCGTCTGCGTCCAGTGCCGCCCCTTCTGCCACATCACCACCGGCTTCTCCGGCGCCGGCGCCTTCTCCGACGGGAAGCTGTCTTTGTCCAGCGAAGTCGGCGGCGACCTGCCGATGCTTATCGGCGACGATTTGTGCCAATCGCTCATCGATTACACCGATAAAATTTACCTGGACTTCGGCGCCGATGAAAAAGTCGAAGGCCTTTCCCACCCGGACAAAGTGAAGGAAATCCGCCGCCGTGCTATTCACGCCGGTTTGAAGCTGGTCGACTGCCCCATACGCCACATCGGCACGGAAAAAGCGCAGAAACTCTATTTCGACATTGAGCAGTTCCTGCTGGACCAGAACGTTGACATCCTGTTCAACACCAACTGCACCAACGTGCTGATTCAAGACAACGTCTGCACGGGCGTCGTCATCGAAGACCCCGCCTCGCCCTCCGGCACTAAGGAAATTTACGGTAAAAACATCGTCGTCTGCACCGGCCGCCGCGGCGCCGAATGGCTGGAAACCCTCTGCCAGGAGCACAACATCGCCCACCAGCCGGGCACCGTCGACATCGGCGTGCGAGTAGAAGTGCGCAATGAGATTATGGAGGACATCAACGAGGTTCTCTACGAATCCAAGCTCATCGGCTATCCCCCTCCCTTCAAAAACAAGGTACGCACCTTCTGCCAGAACCCGGGCGGCTTTGTCAGCCAGGAAAACTACGACAACGACCTGGCCGTCGTCAACGGCCACAGCTATAAGGACATTAAGTCCAACAACACAAATCTGGCCATCCTGGTGTCACACAACTTCAACACCCCCTTCAACCAGCCTATCGCCTACGCCCAAAAGGTGGGCGAGCTGACGAATATGCTGGCCAACGGGCGGATTTTAGTACAGCGCTACGGCGACATTCTGGCTGGCAAGCGCACCTGGCCCAAGGAGCTGTCCCAGTCCAACGTGAAGCCCACCCTGCCCGACGCCGTCGCTGGCGACATCACCGCCGCCATGCCCTACCGGGCCATGACGAACATCATTAACTTCATCGCCGCCATGGACCAGGTGGTCCCCGGCTTTGCCAGCACGGAAACGCTGCTCTATTCGCCGGAGCTGAAGTTCTACAGCAACCGGGTCAAAATGGACAACCGGCTCAAAACCTCCGTTGCGGGCTTTTACTGCCTGGGCGACTCCAGCGGCTGGACCAGAGGACTGATGATGGCCTCCGCCATGGGCGTTTTGATGGGCAGGATTCTGGTCGAAGAAGAACAGGCAAACGCTTAAGCTGGCTTTTTCAAACGGCAGGCATCGCAAAAATGCCTGCCGTTTTCCATGCAAATATCGCCTTCCAGATGTATGAAAATATGGAATTATTTTCTACTTATTGTTAAAATCGCCAAAACATCTTGCAGGTGGAAGCTTCGTATGGTAAAATACAAACATTACGATATTGCATTGGCGGAGGTTAGAAAATGGCCACTTTGTTCGGTCGAACCTATACAAAACGAGAGCTTCTCTCCTACCTCGGCAATCCCGGCAACGTCGCCGGCGTCACTCCCGTCGAATACACCCAGGGCAAAGCCAAAGGCACCGCCGCTTTAGAGGTGCGCACCGGCTCGGGTCTGGAATTTACGCTTCTCCCCGACAAATGTCTCGATATACAACATCTCCGCTTCCGCGGCGTCACCCTGTCGCAGCAGGCTAAAAACGGCCTGACCGGCAACCTCTGGGGCCTGCCCATCAAGGGCGAGTTCAACAGCTCCGTTTCCGGCGGCATGCTGTTTACCTGCGGCTTGCGCAACGCCGGCCCCGACAGCGTCGATACCGACGGCAGTTACCACCCGGTTCACGGCAAAATCGGCGTAACGCCGGCGGAAAACCTCTGCGCCCGTGCTTACTGGGACGGGGACGAGTACATCATCGAAGTGTCCGGCACCATGCGGGAAAGCGCCCTGTTCGGCCACAACCTGCTGCTGCACAGGACGATTACGACCCGGCTGGGCAGCAATGAGCTTTCCATCGCCGACCGGCTGGAAAACCTCTCCGCATTTGAAGAAGAGTTTTGCCTGCTTTACCACTTTAACTATGGCTTCCCCTTCCTTTCCGAAGATATGAAGCTAATTTTCCCGGAAAACGAAATCATACCCCGCACCGAACAGGCCAAAGCCGGCCTTTTGCAAGCCGATAAAATCTGCCCTCCGGAGGATGACTTCTTCGAACACGTATTCTTCCGCAAGATTAAGGCCGATGAAAACGGCTTTGTTACCGTCAAGGCGGAAAACAGCGCTCTTGGCATCGGCGCGTACATCTCGTACAGGCAGGAAAACCTGCCCATTCTGACCCAGTGGAAGTCCATGCGGTCGGGCGACTACGCATTGGGCATCGAACCTTGCAATATGTACATTCTGGGCCGCAAAGCCGAGCGGGACAACGGCACGCTGCCCAAAATCGGCCCCTTCGAAACGAAGGAGTTCCATCTGAAAGTCGGCGCTTATACCCTGTAACGCCGGGGAAAGGAGAAATTCCATGCCCCGCTTTTTCGT
>JAKPBM010000324.1 GCA_029778935.1 Bacillota bacterium
TTCGACGGCCTCGACCCCGTCATGCGCAACCTGGTCCGCCGCGTCATCTACAATGACGTGGCCGAGCGCAGCGCCACCGCCGTCATTTCCAGCCACTCTCTGAGAGAGCTGGAGGACACCTGCGACCAGCTGGCGCTGCTGCACAAGGGCGGCATTCTCTTTGAAAGCGACGTGGAGAACCTCAAAACGTCCTTCTTCAAGGTGCAGATTGCGTTTACCCACGACTTTGACAAATCCGTGTTCGACGGCATTGAGGTGCTGGACTTTACCAAGCGCGGCAGCGTCGCCAGCGCCATCGTAAAGGGCGACCGGGAGCAGGTCAGAATACTGCTTTCCGGGAAAAACCCGGCCATCCTCGACATCCTGCCGCTGACGCTGGAAGAAGTCTTTATCTATGAGATGGAGGCTTTGGGGTACGCCTTTAAGGACGTTCTCCTCTAGGCGAATCGAATCTATCGGGAAAGGCTGATTTCGCATGAAAAAGCATACAGTATTCAACGCACGGTTTTACAGGGATATGCTGCGCCAGCTGCGGCTGACCGGTATCGCGTTTTCCATCGTCTGCGTGGTCATCTCCGTCCTGGTGCCCATTTCCTTATATCTGAGCCGGGATGTGACCGGGATACAGCTCTCCCTCTCCCTGGACGAAGCCACCGCCGTAACGCCCATCCTCTGGGGCTTTATGTACGCCGGCGGCGCGCTGCTGGTCTACAACGCGTTCTCGTTTTTAAATAAGCGCAGCGCCTCCGACTTCTACCACAGCATGCCCAACACGGCCCTGGCCACCTGGACGTCCATCGCCGCCGCCGTGGCCACCTGGATTGTGGGCATCGTCGTGGGCACGGTCACCGTCACCATGCTGACCTACACCGTCCTCGGCCTGTCCATCGACTGGGCGCTGTTTCCGTACCTGGTAGGCTACTTTACCATCGGCACTCTGCTGGTGGCCGCCGCGGCCATGATTGCCATGACCGTCACCGGCACGACGATTTCCAACCTGGCCGTGACGGTGCTGATTCTCTTCTGGCCCCGGCTGCTGCTGTTCATGGTCAGCAAAGCCATGGAAAGCCGCATGGTCATCGTCCCCATGGAACAGCTCGGGCTTTTAAACCGGGCGTACCACATCCCCTTCGGCGTGTTCCGGCAGAACCCCATCCTGTTTACGGGCGCTTATTGGTACTCCGGCGTGCTGGCAATTGTGTACTTTGCCATCGCGGCGATGTTGTACCGGGTTCGCCGGTCGGAAACGGCGGAGAAGAGCGCCCCCTCCCGGTTTTTGCAGCATGTCTACCGCTGCGCCGCCGTATTGCCTCTGGCCATTGCGCCGGCGGCGCTGGCCGTCGCCCGGCGGCAGAGCCTCTTTGCCTATGTGCGGGAGAATCCTGAGGAAGCCTTGCTGCTTTGGGGCGTGGCCCTGGTCGGCTACTTTGTCTATGAGCTGACCACCACCAAGAAAATCAAAAACCTGCTCTCCACCACGCCGCTGTTTTTGGTGCTGACGCTGATTTCCTCGCTGGTGGTGTGGATTGGCGCCGTTGCTCTGTCCGACTGGGAGCTGAACCGCCTGCCGGATGCGTCTTCGCTGGAGAAAGCGCAGTTTTTAACCTCCTACCATGCGGAAGGACTTCCCAACTACGGCGCTATCTTAGCCGGAAGGGAATCCATCTCCGACCCGGCGGTGCTGCAAAAGCTCCATGAGGTGCTCTCGCGGAATATTCGGGAGGTCAAAGACGACACCATCGCCGACGACTTTTACACGTCCATACAGGTGAAGTTCTTCTTTAAAAAGGAAGACCTGGTGTACTTGCTGTACTTCTCCGAAGCGGATATCGTGCAGCTGCAGAACCTTTTGATGAAGAACCCCGCGTATATGCAGCACCTTCGCACCCTGCCGGAGAATTCGCATATCACCTACCTCTCCTTGGAAAACTTCTCCCGTTCCCG
>JAKPBM010000329.1 GCA_029778935.1 Bacillota bacterium
GTGCTGGTGCCGTGGGCGTTGATATAGACGGTGTCGGTTTCCTGGTAATTTGCCTCTTGCAGCGCCTGCTGAATGGCTTCGGCGGCGCCGCTTCCGTCCTCGATGGGGGCGGTGATGTGGAACGCGTCGCAGGTGCTGCCGTAGCCGGCGATTTCAGCGTAGATTTTGGCGCCGCGGCTTTTGGCGTGCTCGTATTCTTCCAATACCAGCACCGCCGCGCCCTCGCCCATGACGAACCCGTCCCGCCGCTTGTCAAAGGGAATCGAGGCGGTTTCGGGGTCGTTTCGGAAGGTTAAGGCCATGCAGTTGGCAAAGCCTGCCATGGCCAAGGGCATGACGGCCGCCTCCGACCCGCCGGCCAAAATCACGTCGGCGTAATTGTGCCGGATGGCGCGGAAGGCCTCGCCCAGGGCGTGGGTGCCCGTGGCGCAGGCGGTGACGGTGCAGAGGCAGGGGCCTTTGGCGTTAAAGCGGATGGCGATGTTGCCGGCGGCGATGTTGGCAATCATCATGGGCACAAACAGGGGGGAAATCCGGGACGGGCCCTTGGTGAGCATTTTTTCGCTTTCCGTATAAAAGGTGGATACCCCGCCGATGCCCGAACCCACGTACACGCCGAAGCGGAAGGGATCGAGGGCGGCGTTTCCCAGCCCGGCGTCGTCATAGGCCTGTACGGCGGCGGCCAGGGCGTACTGGGCGTACAGGTCGGTGCGGCGCGCGTCGTTTTTGGACATGTACATTAGCGGGTCAAAGTCTTTGACCTCGGCGGCGATGGTGACTTTGTGGTTTTGGGTGTCAAATTTGGTGATGGGGCCGATGCCGCAGCGGCCGCTGATCAGCCCTTCCCAGAAAGAGGGCACGTCGTTGCCCAGGGGAGTGATGGCCCCCAGCCCCGTGACTACAACTCTACGCATAGGCTTCCTCCGTTACATGCAAAGCCCGCCGTCGATGCGGATGACTTCGCCGGTGATATACGACGATGCGTCGCTGGCCAGGAATGCCACCACCTGGGCCACCTCTTTGGGTGTGCCCATGCGCTTTAGCGGGACGCTCTCCAAAGCGGCTTTCCGGGCGGCTTCCGGCATGGCGGCGGTCATGTCCGTGTCGATAAAGCCGGGGGCGACGGCGTTGCAGCACACGCCGCGGCCGGCAAGCTCTCGGGCCGTGGTTTTGGTCAGGGCAATCAGACCCGCCTTCGAGGCGGCGTAGTTTGCCTGGCCGATGTTGCCGAACAGGCCCGACACGGACGAGACATTGACAATTTTACCGCTCTTTTTGCGCATAAAATGGGGAAAAAGGTGTTTTGTCATGTAGAAGGCGCCTTTCAAATTGACGTCCAGCACCCGTTCGAACTCCTCCGGCGTCATTTGCAGAATCAGGCGGTCTTTGGTGATGCCGGCGTTGTTGACAAGGATGTCGATGCCGCCGAAACATTGCAGGGCTTCCTCCACGGCGGATTTGCTTTCTTCAAAGGAGGACACGTCGCACTGAAAGCTTTTGGCGGAAACGCCGTGCTGTTCGGCCAAAGCGCAGACTTCCTCGGCCAAATCTCTGTTGCCCGCGTAGAAAACGGCCACGTTCGCGCCGTGCTCGGCCAACGTCAGGGCGATTTCCCGGCCGATGCCCCTGGAGGCGCCGGTTACGAGGGCGGTTTTTCCCTTAAGCATCATGGCAGTTCTCCTTTAAGGTTGTTACGGTTTGCGCAAGGCTTTCCCGGTCCAATACGGATAGGCATAAAGCTTCGGGGGCGATTTTCTTAAGAAGGTTTTTCAGCGTCGTTCCCGGGCCGACCTCCACAAAGATGGTAAACCCGTCGGCCAGCATCCGTTCCATGGTTTTGCGCCACAAAACGGGGCTTACCACCTGTTTTGCAATCAGCTCCGCCGCCGGTTCGCCGGTTTCATCGTAGGGGGCCGCCGTTACGTTGGCATACAGGGGGATTTCGCCTTTGGCAAAGGGCAGGCGGGCTAAAAATTGGGCCAGCCCGTCGGCGGCTTTTTGCATATAGGGGCTGTGGAAGGCGCCGGAAACGGCCAAAGGGACGACGCGCGCCTTGCCTTTGAGGGCGGCGGTCAACTCGGAAAGCCGGTCTTTTTCCCCGGCGACGACCACCTGCCCCGGGGCGTTGAAGTTGACGGCAAAAACGCCGTGGGCCTCGGCCAGGCGGATGACTTCCTCGTCGGGTAGACCCAGCACGGCCGCCATGCCGCCCGGGGTATCTTTGGCGCAGGCCTGCATAAGCTTCGCCCGCTCCAGCACCAGGTCAAAGGCGTTTTCTTGCGGCAGGATGCCCGCGCAGGCCAAAGCGGGAATTTCGCCCAGAGAAAACCCCGCCGCCCCCTGAGGGCGGACGCCCTGCTCCATCAGGGCGCTGGCGGCGGCAAGCGAAACGGCAAACAGGGCCGGCTGGGCGTTTATTGTTTCCGAAAGGACGCCGGCAGGGCCGGAAAAGCAGAGGTCTGTGATTCCCGGACTCTTTTGCTCCGCCATGGCGAAGATATCCCTTGCGGCGGGGGAACATTCGTGCAGGGACTTGCCCATGCCGGGGGACTGGCTCCCCTGTCCGGCGAAAAGAAAGGCTATCTTACCCACCGGGACGCCCCTTTCAGGATTTCGGCCGCCTGGGCCGTCATCTCCTCCATAATCTGCCGTGCCGGCCGGATGGCCTTGATAAGCCCGGCCACCTGCCCCGCCATAAAGCAGCCGTTTTCCTCGTCACCTTCCCGGGCCGCCCGGCGCAAAGCGCCCACGCCCAGGGCTTCCAATTGCTCGTGGGTGGTTTCCGGCTCAAACTCCAGCTTCCGGTATTTGCGGGAGAAGTTGGTTTTTAATGAGCGGACGGGGTGGCCGAAGCGGTGGCCCGTGGCCATGGTGTCGATGTCCTTGGCGGCCAGCACGCGCTTTTTGTAGTTTTCATGGATAGTGCACTCCTCCGCCACTAAGAACGCCGTGCCCACCTGTACGCCGGAGGCTCCCAGCATGACGGCGGCGGCCAGCCCCCGCCCGTCGCCGATTCCCCCGGCGGCAATGACGGGGATGCTTACGGCGTCACAGACCTGGGGGACCAGCGCCATGGTGGTCAGCTCGCCGATATGGCCGCCGGATTCGCAGCCTTCGGCGATGACCGCGTCGGCGCCGGCCCGCTCCATCATCTTGGCAAGGCCCGTGGAGGCGACCACCGGCAGCACCTTGATGCCCGCCTCTTTCCAGGCTTTCATGTACGAGGCCGGGTTGCCCGCCCCGGTGGTGACGACGGGGATATTTTCCTCGACGACGACTTTCGCCACTTCCGAAGCGTAGGGGCTCATGAGCATGATGTTGACGCCGAAGGGTTTGTCCGTCAGGGTTCTGGCTTTGCGGATTTCAGCGCGCAGCTGCTCGCCGTTCATAGACATGCCGGCAATCAGCCCCAGACCGCCGGCGTTGGATACCGCCGCGGCTAAGTAAGCGTCCGCCACCCAGGCCATGCCGCCCTGAATGATGGGGAACTCGAGGTTTAACAGCTCGCAAAGCGGCAGCTTAAGCATTCTTTTGTGCCTCCAACACTTTGAGCAGGTCTCCGACAGAGCGGATGTCCTCCGAAGGGTCGATGGAAAGACCGGTTTCGTCCTCGATTTTCATGAGAAGCTCCACCGTGTCCAGCGAATCCAGCTCCAGCTCTTCGAAGGTGGTTTCGGCGGTGATGAGAGACGGGTCGATTTCCTTGTAGTCGGCCAGGATGGTTGCCAAAGTTTCGAGATTCATGCGGATTCCTCCTTCTTATTCTAAGCCTCCCAGCGCAGCAGGCAGGAGCCGGTGGCAAGCCCCGCGCCGAAGGCACTGAAAAACAACAGCTGTCCGTTTTGAATCTTTCCGGCCCGCGCCAGTTCGTCCAGAAGCAGCGGGATGGTGGCGGAACTGGTGTTGCCGTAGCGCTGAATGTTGGTGGGGAAGCGCTCGGGCGGCAGATGGAGACGTTCCCGGGCGGCTTCAATGATGCGGAGGTTCGCCTGGTGCAGCAGATAGAAATCCACTTCTTCCGGAGACACCCCCGCCTGTTCGCAGAGCAGGCGGATGTCTTTTTCAATGGAAGAAACGGCGAATTTGAACACTTCCCGGCCGTTCATTTTTACAAACGAGCCGGGCGAATAGGGGGCGAAGGGGCTGTTGCCCGTCGGCACGTCGGAAACCAGCCATTCCTCGTTGCACATCGTGGTCAGGCGCAAAGCCAGCGGCCCTTCTCCGGGGCCTAGTACGACCGCCCCGGCGGCGTCGCCGAACAGGACGGCCGTGCTCCGGTCGGTCCAGTCCACAAGGCGCGACATGGCTTCGGCGCAGACA
>JAKPBM010000332.1 GCA_029778935.1 Bacillota bacterium
ACACATCCTGCCCCATAAGGGCCAAAGCGGCGGCGGCCGCCTGCTGTTCGGCTTCTTTTTTGCTTTTTCCCACGCCGACCGCCACGGGATTGGAATTTAGATACAGCGTCACATGGAAGCTCTTGTCGTGGTCGGGGCCGGATTCGCCCGTCAGTACATAGGAAAGCGTTTCCTGCTTATTTTTCTGCACGATTTCCTGCAGGGTGGTCTTATAGTCCTTAAAGCCCTGACCGGTTTTCAAGCGTTCGGTCTTGTGCTCCAAAAAGGGGATGACGAAATTCCGCACCGCCTGTTCGCCGCCGTCTAAATACATGGCGGCGATGAGCGCTTCCATGGCGTCCGCCAGAATGGATGGGCGTTTGCGGCCGCCGTTGGCGTCCTCGCCCTTCCCTAAGAGCAACGCTTCGCCCAAACCGATCTGCTCCGCCAAGGCGTGGAGCGATTGCTCACAGACGATCGCCGCCCGTGTTTTTGTCAGTTCGCCTTCGGGAAGAAGGGGGAATCGGGTGTACAAATACTCCGCGGTGAGCATGTTGAGGATCGCGTCGCCTAAGAATTCCAGCCGTTCGTTGCTGTGCATCCCCTTTGCCCGGTGTTCGTTGGCAAAGGAGCTGTGAGTCAGCGCCATGACAAGAAGCTGTTGGTCATGAAATTCATACTTCAGCTTCTGGCACAGCGCCGCCCCGGCCGCGCCGAGTTCCGGCGCGGTGGTGCGTTCTGTCGTCATTGCTTACACAAGGTTGGATATAAAGGCAACGACGTCACCGACGGTCTCAATGTTGTTCACGACATCTTCCCCGATTTCCCCGATGTCAAACTCTTCTTCCAGAGCCATGATGATTTCGACCATGTCCAGGGAATCCGCATTGAGATCCTCTTTAAAAGAAGTTTCCATCGTAATGGAATCTTCGTCAACGCCGAATTGCTCGGAAATAATCGTTCTGATTTTTTCGAATACCATAAACACAAAATCCTTTCTATCGCACATTTTTCTCCTCTTCCGAGAAGGGCTAAAAAGCCACTTCCGAAAGACATACTGATAATAGTGAGTTTTCCATAGTTTGTCAAGAGATTAGCAGATTTTTTTGTTGCCGCCGCATCGGCGTAGGGTTATTCTTCCGCTGCTTTGATGGCGGCTATGTTTTGCTCGATTGCCGAGATAATATCGCCTTTTGCGTACGCTATCGCCTGCCCGATGGCGCCTTTGATAGCCGTTTCATCGGCGGAACCATGGGCTTTGATGACCGGCGCGGCAATACCGACCAGAGGAGAACCGCCGACACTGCGGTAGTTCATCTTCTCCTTGAGCCTGCCCAGGCTTTTCTTGGCAAGCATTGCGCCCAGTTTCGAACGATAGCTCGACAAAAAGGCCTTCTTCACCTCCTGCATGAAGAAAAGCGCCGTACCTTCAATACTTTTCAGCAGCACGTTGCCGGAAAACCCGTCGGCCACGATGACGTCCACGGAGCCGGACAGGACTTCCCTGGCTTCCACATTGCCGATGAAGTTTAAAATCCCCTGCTCGCGGGCTTTCTTCAGCAGGCGGAAGGCTTCCAGCCGCAAGGTATCGCCCTTGGTGTCCTCCGTTCCCACGTTCAGAAGGCCGACGGCGGGCTTTTCCTTGCCCATGAGCTTCTGGGCGTAGAAATGGCCGATGATGCCAAACTGCAAAAGGTATTCCGGCGTGCATTCCACGTTTGCGCCGCAGTCGATAAGCAACGCGCCCTTGCCCGTTACGGTCGGCAGAATCGGCGCCAGCGCCGCCCGGCGCACGCCTCGAATCCGCTTTACATACAGCGTCGCCGCCGTAATCAGCGCGCCGGTGTTGCCGGGGGACACGACGGCGTCCCCCTTGCCTTCCGCAAGCAGCCTGAGCGCCTGTACCATGGAGCAGTCGGCCTTGGTGGTGCGCACGGCCATGTGATCGTCTTCCATGGTGACAAAGTTCGGCGCATGGAACACGGAAACGCCCGCCGGCGCCTTTTCCAGCACCGGAGAAAGCGCCTGCTCGTCCCCTACCAGCAGAATCTCCACACCGTAAGCGGCAGCGGCCTCGATGGCCCCTTTGGCCAGCGTCGTGCAGGGACTGTCAGCACCCATTACGTCAACGATAATCTTCATAAGCACCAACGTTCTTTCGTCGGGATTTCCCGGAGCCAATTGGGGTTACAGGCAACGGCCCGGAAGCACATAACGGCTCTTTCCCAGCCGATATTCATTATACTCCATTTGAATGGAAAATAACAGCAAATTCTGTATGGGCCCTAAAATTATTTAACTATTTTTGGCAAAGTCGCTGGAAGAAACCTCCGCCAGCGCCCGTTGCACCATGGCGTCGATGCGGCCCCGCTTGCCTTTGGCGGTGATACCGTCGCCGCTGATGATGCCGAAATTGATGTTCATGGGCTGAAAGTCCCGCACCGCGGGGTTGGACACATAGGCGGCTAACGCCCCCGTCGCCGTCTGGTTGGAAAGGGGCCTAGGCATTTCCCCTGCGGTAAGGAAAATGCCCAGCGCCGCTCCGGCGTATAAGCCCGACGCCGCCGACTCCACATACCCTTCCACGCCGGTCATCTGCCCGGCGAAAAAGAGCCTTGGCTCCTTCTTTGCCCGGTAGAAATGGTCTAGTAGCCTTGGCGAATCGAGGAAGGTGTTTCGGTGCATGACGCCAAAGCGCAGAAACTCGGCGTTTTCCAGCCCCGGAATCATGGAGAACACCCGTTTTTGCTCGGGGAACTTCAGATGGGTCTGGAACCCCACCATGTTATAGACGCTGCCCGCGGCGTTGTCCTTCCGAAGCTGCACCACGGCGTAGGGCCGCTTGCCCGTCCGCGGGTCTATGAGCCCCACCGGTTTCATAGGCCCAAAGCGCAGCACGTCCTCGCCCCGTCGGGCCATGGCTTCCACCGGCATGCAGCCTTCAAACACCTTGCTGTCCTCAAAGCCGTGGACGGGCGCTTCCTCGGCGGTGCGCAGGGCTTCCCAGAAGGCCAAATACTCCTCTTTGTCCATGGGGCAATTGATATAGTCGCCGCCTATACCTTTGTCGTACCGGGAAGCGACGAAGGCCTTGCTCATGTCGATGCTTTCATAGGCAACCAGGGGCGCCGCCGCGTCGTAGAAGGACAGAGGCTCGCCGCCGAAAAAGGCGTTCATATGCTCCGCTAATGCCCCGTCGGTCAAGGGGCCGGTGGCGACGATGACGTACCCCTCGTCGGGCCATTTGTCCACCCGCTCGGTCACAATCTCAATCAGCGGGTGTTCTTTAATCTTGCGGGTGATATAGTCGGAAAAGCCCGTCCGGTCCACGGCCAAGGCCGCCCCCGCCTCCACCTTTGTGGCGTCGGCGGCTTCCATGATGAGGCTGCCCATCCGGCGCATTTCTTCCTTCAACAGCCCCACGGCGTTATGCAGCTGGGCGCTGCGCAGGGAGTTGGAGCAGACCAGCTCGGCAAACCCGTCGTAGGAATGGGCCAGGCTTTTTTCTTTGGGCTTCATTTCGATAAGCCGAACGGGCACCCCCCGTTTGGCCAGCTGCCATGCGGCTTCGCTGCCGGCCAGCCCGGCGCCGATGACCGTCACTTTCGTCATTGGGCATTCTCCTGTTCGTCCTCCAGCTCGGGCACGCCGCTTTCGGTGAGTTTCGCGCGGCCACGGGGCTTATACTCCCGCTCGTAGCCGCAGCCTTCAAAGGCGCAGTAGATTTTCTTTTCCTCTCGCGTGTAGCGGCGGAACAGGGGTTTGCCGCACTTGGGGCAAAGCTCCTCCAGCGGCTTATCCCAGGTGATAAACTCGCAGTTTTTGAGGTTTTCGCAGGCGTAGTACTTGTTGCCCTTCTTGGATTTCCGCTCAAGAATCCTTCCGCCGCAGCGGGGGCAAATGCCCGGCGTAACCTGCGCCAAAGGCTTTGTGTTTTTGCACTCGGGATAGTTGGGGCAGGCTAAGAATTTGCCAAACCGGCCGGATTTTACAATCATGTTCCGGCCGCACAACTCGCAGACCACGTCCGACACCGTGTCCGGCGCTTTCAGCGTCACGTCCGCCAGCTCAATTTCCGCCTGCTCCAAATCTTTGGCGAAATCCTTATAGAACTCGCCGACGACGTTGCGCCATTCCAGCCGCCCTTCGGCGATTTTGTCCAGCTTTTCCTCCATGCGGGCGGTAAAGGTCACGTCGATGATGTCGGTGAACTTGTCTTTCATCAAATCGGTGACGATTTCGCCTAAAGGCGTGGCTTTCAGCGCCCGCCCTTCCTTGACCACGTATTCCCGCTCCAAAATGGTGCTGATGGTGGGGGCGTAGGTGGACGGGCGGCCGATGTTCAGTTCTTCCATGGCGTGGATCAGCGACGCTTCCGTGTATCTGGGCGGCGGCTGGGTAAACTTCTGCTCCGCCGTAACGCCCTTTTGCACCAGCGGCTGCCCCTCTTCCAGCTGAGGTAGGGATGCTTCCTTGTTTTCCTCCGATACGTCGTCGGCGCTTTCCTCGTACAGGGCCGTAAAGCCCGCGAATTTCAGCGTGCGCCCGGTGGCGCGGAACAGATGGCCGCCGGCGTCGATGTCCACAGAAACCGTGTCGTACACCGCCGGCTTCATCTGGCAGGCGATAAACCGATCCCAAATCAGTTTATAGAGCTTCCAGTGGTCCGCCGGCAGGTCGTTTTTGACCGCTTCCGGCGTCAAACTGACGTTGGTGGGGCGGATGGCTTCGTGGGCGTCCTGGGCGGAGGATTTGCCCTTGTACTGGCGCGGCTCCTCCGGCAGGTACTCCGAGCCGAACCGCTCGTGAATATACGCCCGGGCCTCCGCCACGATGTCGTCGGACAGGCGCAAAGAGTCGGTACGCATGTAGGTAATCAGACCGACCGCGCCGTGGCCTGAAATGTTCATGCCCTCG
>JAKPBM010000333.1 GCA_029778935.1 Bacillota bacterium
CCGGCCGCCCGCACCGCGCCGTCTGCCGCCCGCCCTGCGCCAAAACTCGCTACCTTCCCCGAACCTCTCTGCCGCTCCCGCCGCCCCACATCTTGCTGCCCGCGCGCCGCTTGCCACTTGCGCCTCACCCGGCACAAAACGGCTTTTCGCCTTTTAAACTTGGCGTAAAAATCCTCTTGCAATTTTTGCGTTCTTGTGCTATAATACCAAGCGGATAAGCGGAAGTAGTTCAATTGGTAGAGCGTCAGCTTCCCAAGCTGAAAGTTGCGGGTTCGAGTCCCGTTTTCCGCTCCACTAACACCAGCCATGTATCGCGTACAGCGCGGTACATAGCTGGTGTTTTTTTGTTTCCGTTTCGGGCAAAGTTTTCCTCTTGACAGGCGCATACTTTCGCGGTACAATGCATATGCTAGAAACGAACAATTGTTCGATTCTCTTTCGGAGGTGCCCGAGGTGGAGCGGGTCATTCTGCACTGCGACATGAATAACTTCTACGCGTCCGTTGAATGCCTGTACAACCCGGAACTGCGCGACAAGCCCGTGGCCGTCGGCGGCAACCCGGAACAGCGGCACGGCATCGTGCTGGCGAAAAACTATCTGGCCAAGGCAAAGGGCGTCAAGACGGGGGAAGCGCTGTGGGAAGCGAAGAAAAAGTGCCCGGACATCGTGTTTGTGCCGCCCCACTTTGACAAGTACCTGCGCTTTGCCAAACTGGCGCGGGAAATCTACGCCGACTACACCGACCAAATCGAGCCTTTCGGCCTGGACGAAGCGTGGCTGGACGTGACGGGAAGCCTTCGGTATTTTGGCAAAACCGGCGAGGAAATCGCAAACGAAATCCGCGCCCGCATCCGGGAGGAACTGGGGATTACCGCCTCCATCGGCGTGTCGTACAACAAGGTGCTTTCAAAACTGGGAAGCGACCTGAAAAAGCCGGATGCGACGACGGTTATAACGAAGGAGAACTTCAAAGACATGGTCTGGCCGCTGCCGGTGGGGGACCTTTTATACGTCGGCCCGGCCACGGAGAAAAAGCTGCACCGCTACGGCATCTTCACCGTGGGCATGCTGGCCCGGACGGACCCGGCGGTGTTAAAACGGCTGTTCGGCATCAACGGCCTGATGCTGCACCGGTTTGCCAACGGCATCGACCATACCCGGGTGCAAAAATACGAAGGGGAGCAGGCGGAAATCAAGTCCGTGGGCAACAGCACCACCACGCCCAGAGATTTGGTCTGCGAAAACGACGTGAAGATTACCCTGTTTCTGCTGTCCGACAGCGTGGCGGCGCGCTTACGGGAAGCGGGGCTGGTCTGCCGCACGGTGCAGATTTCCGTGCGGGACAGCAAGCTGAACTGGTTTGAGCGGCAGTGTACCCTGCCCGACCCCACGTGCACCGCGGCGGACATTTCCCAAGCCGCCTTGCAGCTGTTTTGCGAAAACGTGCGGGGGGAATACGCCCTGCGCAGCCTGGGGGTGCGGGCGTGCAACCTGGCGCCGGCGGACTACCGGCAGACAAGGCTGTTTGCCGACAAATCCGAGCGAACGGAGAAGCTGGAAACGGCTATCGACGACATCCGCCGCCGCTTCGGCCATTACAGCGTGCGAAGGGCCATTCTGCTGACCGACCCGAAACTCTCCAACCTGAACCCGAAGGACGATCACGTGATTCACCCCGTGGCGTTTTTGCAGTAAGGCGGCCCGCAGCGGCACGGAAAGCAGGGGCGGGGCGGCGGTTTTCCAAAATCGGGCGGCGGCAGGTTGCCAGTGAGGTTGGGGGGAAGAAATTTGTCTGTTTTCTGCAAGGACGGCGGGAGTGTGACGGGTGATGCCGTATGAAAACCGTAGTGACAGTCATAGTAAAATATGATACACTGGGAAAAAAGACGCCGCTGGCCATCGTCTGGGAGGACGGCCGGTCGTTCCCCGTAGACTATGTGACGGACGTGCGGCCCTGCGCTTCGCTGAAATCCGGCGGGGCGGGAATCCGCTACACCTGTCTGGTGCGGGGGCGGCCCGTCTACCTCTTTGAAGAGACGGACCACTGGTTTGTGGAGCGGCCGGCGACCTAAGGAGGGGCGGCTATGTGCGGGCGCTATGTGGGCCTTACGGAAAAGGAAATCGCCGACATCATCGAAGCGGTGCAGCAGGTGGACGCCGAAATCAACGGGCCGAAAATGGCCCTGGCGGACCTGGACAGCCGCGAAGTCTTTCCGGGAAGCTACGCCCCGGTGGTGCTGGCCGAAGGGGGGAAGCTCGCCCTCCGGCAGATGTTTTGGGGCTTTCCCGGCTATCCGGACCGGAAAAACCCCGCCGCCAAACCCAAACTGCTGATAAACGCCAAAAGCGAAACGGCCGAGATGCTGCCTACCTGGCGGGATTCGGTGGCGCTCAGGCGGTGTTTGGTCCCCTCCGGCGGCTTTTATGAGTGGAAGCGGAGCGCAAGCCCCAAAATCAAGTATCTTTTCCGCCTGCCGGGGGAGAAATGGCTGTGGATGGCCGCGGTCTATAAGCCCTTTGCCGCCAAAGACGGGGGCATCGTCGAATG
>JAKPBM010000347.1 GCA_029778935.1 Bacillota bacterium
GAATACCTACGAAACGGAAATTCATATGAACACCCATGCCGACGCCATCCGCATCGTAACGGAGAAGCTGACCGATCCCGAAATCGGCGTCATCCGCTCCATGAAGGAAATCGTCGCCGTCGGCCATCGGGTGCTCCACGGCGGGCAGAAGTTCTCCGGCTCCGTCCTCATTGACGAGAAGGTGCTGGACGCCATTGCCGAATGCATTCCGCTGGGCCCGCTGCACAATCCTGCCAACCTCATCGGCATCCGCGCCTGCACGGAAGTTATGGGCGACGTGCCGCAGGTGGCCGTTTTTGACACGGCGTTCCATCAGACCATGCCGCCGAAGGCATACATGTACGCCATTCCTTACGAATATTATGAAAAATATGATATCCGCCGCTACGGTTTCCACGGAACATCCCACCGGTATGTTTCCAGACGGGCGGCTGAAATTTTGGGCAAACCCTTGTCCGAACTGAAAGTCATCACCTGCCACCTGGGCAACGGCTCTTCCGTCGCCGCCATCGACGGCGGCAAGTCCGTCGACACCTCCATGGGTCTGACCCCGCTGGAAGGCCTGCCCATGGGCACCCGCTCCGGCAGCATCGACCCGGCCATTGTCGGCGTTCTTTGCAACCGGGAGAGCAAGACGGTGAACGAAGTTGTGGACATTTTAAATAAAAAGTCGGGCGTTTTAGGCCTGTCCGGCATCTCCAGCGACTTTAGAGATCTGGACGCCGCCAAGGAAGCCGGCAACGAGCGCGCCGCTCTGGCTCTTGAGATTTTTGCCTACAACGTGAAGAAATATATCGGCTCGTACGCGGCTGCCATGGGCGGCGTGGACGCCATCGTCCTGACCGGCGGTATCGGCGAGAACAACGTCGGCATCCGCAAGGACATTCTGGGCGGCCTGGAATTCATGGGTGTTAAGCTCGACGAGGAGAAACTTATGAGACGGGAAAAGAACGTGGACATCGCCGCGCCCGATTCCCGCGTCCGCGTCCTCATTGTGGAGACGGACGAAGAGCTTGTCATCGCCATGGATACAGTGGAGATTGTCAGCAAGCAATAACACTTACGGAGGAGCCCCATGGGAAAACGGATTGTCGGTCGCAAGCCGGACGAAAACTGGTCCGTGGAAAAGAGCACGCTGTTTGCCGAAATCCGGCGGGTTGGGAAGAACAGGATTTTCCTTATGATTCTCATTCTGCTTCCCATTCTCTTTTGGGACACCATGCCGACGGCGGTAAAAAGCGCCATGTACTTCCGCGGCGCCCAAAAGGTGGACACGGAAACCCTTGCCGCGATTTCCGGTCCGGAGGACCTCACACTGTTTTCCTTTTCCATGCATAGGGAAACTTCCGAGGAGTTCGACGAAGACCCGACCCTGAAACGGCGGGGTGTGGCGAAAAACGGGTCCTGCTATGTGCAGATTGCCGTCGACGATTATATAGATACAGGCATTACGGTGGAAAACGGACTGACCGTATACAGTTTCGCCGTTTTGCCGAACGGGAAGATGCTGCTCATGCGCCGTTCGGCCGTGGTCGATTTGGAAAACCAAAAGGGCACCATCGGGTATTTGCCCCTGGACCTGCAGGAAATCACCCTGCAGTCCGCCGCCGAAAACGGTGGGGAGATAAACCCGGCCGACGTGCTGCCCCTGTTTATGGACGCCACCACCATGGTGTTTGACAGCTTAGGGGCGGAAATCGCCTTTTCCGTGGGTCTGCTGCTCACTTGGGGCGTGGCGCTGTTCTTTGCTTTCCGCGTGTATGCTTTCCCGGAAAAGCACGGTGCCTACAAGGCGGTCTTTATCCGGGCGGGGAACGTGGAGGACAACATCCGCGCCCTGGAAGAAGAGCTGCTCGACCCCGACACGTACACAGTCGGCAGCACCACGGTCACCAAGACGTGGCGGCTTACGAGGAAGCTGTTTTCCTTCAAGCTGGAGCCGAGAGACTGGGAAAAACGGTAGCATAGGGTAATGTATATTTATCCATGAGAGTAAACAGAACAGGGAGGGGCCGTTTGTGCGCTTTCTTCTGAGATGCGTTGCGTGTTTTTTGGCGCTTTGGGTGACGAGCTTTCTCTTTCCGGGAAACGTCGCCATTGATAACTACGCTTCCCTTGCGGGCGCGGCGGTAGTGCTGGGGTTAATCAACAGCACCCTCCGCCCTGTTTTGAAAATACTGACTTTGCCGGTCAGCTGCCTGACCATGGGTATTTCGTCCTTTTTGGTCAATGTGCTCATGGTTTGGCTGGCCGTTCGGATTGCACCGGGGGTTTCCTTTGCCGGCTTCTGGACGTATGCGGTGGCGACCATCCTGGTTTCCGTGTCGACTTCGCTGATACGCGAGAAAAGATAGAGATAGAAATTTAGGAGGGGCAACCGGAAACATGCAGACAGACCTGGAAATCGCCCGGGCGGCCAAACTGCGCCCGATCGAGGAAATCGCGCAAAAAGCCGGCCTCTTGCCGGATGAAATCATCCCCTTTGGGAAATATAAAGCTAAGATAGACGAAGCGGTGTATGCCCGCCTGGCGGACAAGCCGGACGGCAAGCTCGTTCTGGTCACCGCCATCAACCCGACCCCCGCCGGCGAAGGCAAAACCACGACGACGGTCGGTCTGGGAGACGGGCTGTCAAGAATCGGCAAGAAAACTGTCATCGCTCTGCGGGAGCCGTCTTTAGGCCCCGTGTTCGGCGTCAAAGGCGGCGCGGCGGGCGGCGGGTATGCCCAGGTGGTGCCCATGGAGGAAATCAACCTCCACTTTACGGGCGACCTTCACGCCATCACCGCGGCCAACAACCTGCTTTGCGCCATGATCGACAACCACATACATCAGGGCAACGCTCTCAACATAGACCCCCGCAGAATCGTTTTCACCCGTTGCATGGACATGAACGACCGGGCGCTTCGCAACATCGTGATCGGCCTGGGCGGTTCCACCAACGGCGTGCCGCGGGAAGACGGGTTTGTTATTACGGCGGCCAGCGAGGTTATGGCCGTGCTGTGTTTGGCAAAGGATCTGGACGATCTGAAAGAGCGGCTGGGCCGCATGGTGATTGCCTTCCGGCCGGACGACACGCCCATCTACGCCAGAGAGCTTTCGGCGGAGGGCGCCTTGGCGGTGCTTTTGGCTGAAGCCATCAAGCCCAACCTGGTGCAGACCCTTGCGGGCACCCCGTGCCTGATGCACGGCGGCCCCTTTGCCAACATCGCCCACGGCTGCAACACGCTGCGTGCCACAAGGCTTGCGCTGAAACTGGCGGACATTGTGGTGACGGAAGCGGGATTCGGCGCGGATTTAGGCGCGGAGAAGTTCTTTGACATCAAATGCCGCTTCGGCGGCCTAAAACCGGACGCCGCCGTGCTGGTGGCGACGGTGCGGGCGCTGAAATACAACGGCGGGCAGGCCCGGGAAGACCTGAAAAACGAAAACCTCGGTGCTTTGGAAAAGGGAATCGCGAACCTGACCGCCCACATCGAAAACCTCGCCAAGTTCGGCGTGCCCGTGGTGGTGGCCCTGAACCGGTTCGATTCGGACACGGCAGCGGAGCTTGCCCTGGTGGAAGCCGAGTGCAAGCGGCTGGGCGTGCCTTTCGCCCTGTCGGAAGTGTTCGCCAAGGGCGCCGAAGGCGGCGTGGCGCTTGCGGAAGCGCTTTGTAAACTGTTGGACGAGAAAAAGTCCGCATATAAGCCGCTGTACGAAACGACTCTTTCTCTGGAGGAGAAAATCGAGCGCATCGCCAGGGAAATCTACGGCGCCGACGGGGTTACCTACTCGCCGCAGGCGAAAAAACAGCTGGCCACGCTGGCCAGAACCGGGTTTTCCGACCTTCCGGTCTGCATGGCCAAGACCCAGTACTCCCTGTCGGACAACCCGGCGCTGTTGGGCCGGCCGAAGGG
>JAKPBM010000364.1 GCA_029778935.1 Bacillota bacterium
AGGAACTGGTCATACCGCATAGTGGCGCCGACGGTAATGCCCAGCAGGATGGTCACAATGTTGGCCAGCTCGTTCTGGGCCGCCTTGTTCAGGCGTTCCACAACGCCGGACTCTCTCAGCAGGTTGCCGAACATCAGAAGGCCGATGAGGGGCGCGCTGCCCGGGGCGATGATGGCGGCGATGGCGGTCACGGCCACAGGGAAGACGATGAGAGCCGCCCTGGTGACTTTGCTCTCCTTGTATTCCATGCGGATCATGCGCTCTTTCTTCGTGGTGAGCAGGCGGATAACCGGCGGCTGAATCACGGGAACCAGCGCCATGTAGGAGTAGGCCGCGACGGTAATCGGTCCCAGCAGCGACTTGGCCAGCTTGTTGGCCACGACGATGGACGTCGGCCCGTCGGCCGCGCCGATAATGCCGATGGCGGCGGCTTCCTCAAAGGTGAAGCCCAGCTGCGGGAAGAACTTGGTGAACACCAGAACGGCAATCATGGTGAAGAAAATGCCGAACTGGGCGGCGGCGCCGAAGAACGCCATTTTCGGGTTCTGGAACAGCGGACGGAAGTCCGTCATGGCGCCGATGCCGATAAAGACCAGGCACGGGAACAGCTCGGTGATAATACCGGCGTTATACAGCACCTGCAACAGGCCCGTCTCGCCGTCGTGACCCCAGACGACCTGCAGCGGCAGGTTGACAAGGATCGCGCCGAAGCCGATGGGAAGCAGCAAAGCAGGCTCAAAATCCTTGGCGATAGCGAGGTAAATCAGAATACCGCCGATGGCGTACATAATCAGAAACTGCCATTTGAAGTAGATAATACCCTCAAACATCTTGGCAAACGTGCCGCCGGATGTACCGGCCGCAGCGGCCGAAACGGCAAGCGTTCCGAAAAGACTTTGCAACACAATTCCTCCTACATTTACATTTCTACGCATCGTTCGACTTATTCGGTTACATCCGACAAGCCAAACCCTTTCGATATTCTAACAGATTGCAGGACAAGTGTCAACGAAATAGCGGCAAGAAACCCTGTCAGAATGCAACAAAACCGCAGGGGTTTGAAAACGTGTTTTCCGCACAAAAAGCAGGAACAGAGCGGCAAAAGCCGCTCTGTTCCCCATGCGGACTTCTTTACATTTTTACAGGCGGGAGAAGGTTTCGGCTTTTTTCTGCTGGCGGAGGAAGTCGTTGGCCGCGGCGCGGGCGGCTTTCATGATTTCCTCCTCCGTCTTGCCGTATTTTGTAAAGGCGGAGGACTTTACGATAAAAATCGCCTGTTCAAAATACCTCCTGTCCGGGTTTTTCACCACAATAACGTGTCTTGCGGCGCCTCTGATCATACTGCCGTCACATCCTTTGAATTTGTGTTGTCCCTGCTTGCTAGTGTAGCCGAAACCCGTCCCCTTTATTCCGAGAGATTCTATTTTTGGCAGAAATGCCCGCGTTTACTTCTTTTCTCTGGTAAACGCCACGGCGATGACGGTTTTGTCGTCCTCCGCCGTTTCGCCCCGGGTCATGCGCAGCACCATCTCCGCCAGTTCCCTCGGGTTGTCGCCGCTTAACTTGGCAATATACCGGCTCAGGCGGAATTCGGGGTTGTCCGTGCTTAAAACCCCGTCGCTGACCAAAAACAGCACGTCGCCTTCGATTAACAAGTGCTTGATCACCCGGGGTTTGAGCAGCGTGTATACGCCGTTGTCGCTTCCCTTTTCCAATACTTCCGCCGCAGGCGGCCACAGCTCGGTGACAATATAGCCCCCTTCCCGCTTGGGCCGGCGCAGAAACGCCGGCGCCGCGCCGCATTTGACCAGGGTAAGCTGCCCCGTGCGCACGTCGATTTCGGCAATGTCCATAGTGGCAAACCGCTGGTTCTGGCTTTCCAGGAGCAGGGCGGAAGTGATGATGTCGGCGGCCTGTTCGGGCGAAATGCCGGCTTTTATGAAGCTTTCCAGCAAACGCACGGCTTTTTTCGCCTCTTCCCTGGCCTGCTCGCCGCTGCCCATGCCGTCGCAGAGGATGAT
>JAKPBM010000365.1 GCA_029778935.1 Bacillota bacterium
CGTTTGTCGGCGGACGGTCAGTCTGTGCGAAGAAGGTAATGCGGGCCGTTTGGTTTAGGCGATCGCCGGGAACCAGCATACGCAGCCCTGTGCCAATGGTGTTGTAATTGTCGTCAAGCCATAATATTTCGGCAATCAGAATGCCCGCTGAACCGATTCCGTTTAACCCGGCGGTGGAAAAGGCGTTAAAGCTGAAAAACAGGGGCGAATCGCCCGCTCCTTTAACAGATACGTTCTGTGCCAGACTGGCAACCCCGGGGCCGAGCCTGGCCTGGATGGCGCCCTCGTACGGGCTGGAGTTGGTGAAAAGGACGTTGGCCGCCTGCCAGTAGTAATACTGGCTTTCAAAGCTGGGGTCCTGTACCAGGTTGCCGCGGGCGAGCAAATTTATCTTTCTGTCGCAACCGTTGGAATATGCCATGGTGGTTAGCTCCTGTTTCGATTACTCGAATGCGTAGATGGCGCATTCTACTGCATTGTATGATTTTGCCGGCGCGATTGCGACTTTTCGCTTGTCAAAAGGGCAGTATTTTCGGCAACACGCGGGAAAACGCCCCTTTTGCAAGGTGCCCGCCTCATGAGTAAATTCCAGCGCCCTGAAACGCCGCGTTGCAGCGCTTTGGGGGCATGTGCTAGAATTGGAAACATATGAAAAATGGCGCAATCCTCTGGGGAAACAGCTTTGTTCCGTCACAATTTGCTCGCAAGGAGAGTAACCTTGTCCGAAGGGAATAAAAAAGCACTTTTGACGGTTGTCAAAAGTGCTTTTTATGTGATTGCGCTTATTTTTTCTTATCCCGGAAATCCCGCAGCTTGAGCCTTGTGCCGTAGTGCAGGACGGACACGGAGTACAGCCGCAGGGAGATTGCCGACAAAACCGCGATTCCTGCCACCAGCGTGGACATGGAGATAACGATTTCGCTCCACGGTACGGAGGCGTTCAGCAGCCGGAAGGGCATGATAAACGGCGACGTAAAGGGCCAGCCATATGGAAATGCGGGACAGCACCTCGCTGCCGCTTAATGCGCCGGCATACGCCAGATAGAACGCCAGCAGGCTGATCATCATGACCGGCATCAGCGCCGAGTTCATGTCCTCCGCCCGGCTGACCATGGCGCCGCAGGCGGCGTTCATGACCACATACAGCAGATACCCCAGCAGGAAATACACAAGCACCAGCAGCGCCGTCTTCCACGTAAACGCCGACAGGGACAAAGGCATGCCCATGATGAGGAAATCGTCGGGGATTAGGAGATGGTAGCCCAACGCGCCAAAGGCGATAAACAGGGCCAGCTGCGCCAGGCCCAGCGCGCCCATGGCCAGACACTTGCCCCAGAACAGGTCTCTGGGCTTTGCCGCCACCACCAGCGTTTCCATGACGCGGGACGTCTTTTCGTTGGCAATCGACAAGGCCACGCCGTAGCCGTAGAAATAAATGGCAAAGAACATCAGGCAGAGGATGATAATGCCTAGGATGTAACCCGTCAAGTCCATTTTGCCCACGAAGTTGACGATATACGGCACATCGCTGATGGCCAGGTAGGCCACATCCTCCGAAACGCCTTCGGAAGTCAGCATATCCAGCTTCCACTGCCGCTCCACGGCGTTTACAGCGCGGTTTACCAGGCTTTCGTCGAAAATCGAGTTGATGTTGGCCGTCACAAGGGGCACCTCGTTCAAGGCGTTCAGCACGACAACGGCCGTGTTTTTGGATGCGGACGCCGTCTCAATGGCCGAGTTCAGCTCGTCCTCGGCGATGACGATGACGTTCTTTTCCGGAAGCTCCCGTTCCATCGCGGTGACGGCGTTCGGGAAGTCGCCTTTCACAAGCAGGTAGAGGGTTTCCTTCTTCTCGACCTGCCCGACCGAACCGGGGTCGGAAGGACCCGCCGGCCCGCCGGGGGTGCCGGTATTGTCTCCCGAGCCGGACAGAAGCATCGGCAGGGCGCACAACACCAGAATCAGCACCAGGCCGAACACAGTGGAGAAAATGAAAGATTTTTTTCGCGCCGCTTCTTTAAACGTAAACGCGAAGATATTGCGAAACGCTCTCATGCCTCGGCCCCCACTTTCTCCACGAAAATTTCATGCAGCGACGGCTCGCGGATTTCATACCGCACGGGAAAGTGCCCCGCGTCCATGAGCGCTTTCAGGTAGCTTTTCGCCATCTCGTCGCCGGTGATGAAAAACTCCACGCCCTGGGCGCGCCGGGCGATAATCTGCAGGCCCATGCGCTCGCCGATAGCCGCCGCCTCTTCCCCGGCTTCCACGTACAGGTTCGTATGGCCGTAGCCCGCCTTGATTTCCCGCAGATTGCCGGAAAGTACCGTTTTGCCCCGGTGCAGAATCAAAATGTCGCGGCAGAATTTTTCCACCGTTTCCATCTGGTGGCTGGACATGATGATAAATTTACCCGCCTCGATAAGCTCGGCGATGACCGACTGGAACAGCTCAACGTTGATGGGGTCCAAGCCGCTGAAAGGCTCGTCCAGGATAA
>JAKPBM010000369.1 GCA_029778935.1 Bacillota bacterium
CAATACCACAGAGCGGGGCAGGAAAGGGATTTAACAAAAGCTTTTCCCTGTGATGGGGATACATACACGCAGGTGCACGCAATGGAAACCGCCCCGAAACAAGCGGACGACGACAAAACCTGCCCAAACCAACCGCATTCCGCAAAATCCGCCCTGTTTTCTTAAAAAATGTATAGAAAATCGCCGCAAGGGCATGTATAATACAATTCAAGAGCAATCTCTCCGCAAAAGGAGGAACCCTTCTTGCAGCACAGGATATTTTCCACCCCGTTTTCGAAAATTTACCCCCTGTACGTACAGAAAGCCGAGAAAAAAGGCCGCACAAAGGAAGAAGTGGACGCCGTCATCTGCTGGCTGACGGGGTACGGCCCGGCGGAGCTTGCCGCCCAGCTGGAAAAGAACGTGGACTTTGCTGCCTTTTTCCAGGAAGCGCCCCAAATCCACCCCAACGCCTCCAAAATCACGGGAACCATCTGCGGCGTGCGGGTGGAAACCATTGAAGACCCGCTCATGCAAAACATCCGCCGGCTGGACAAGCTCATCGACGAGCTGGCCAAGGGAAAGCCCATGGAGAAAATCCTGCGGGCATAGTGCGCCGGATGCGTTAAAAAAGCCTGCTTTCGCCGCGGCAGGGACGAGGTTTGCCCGGATGTCAAGATGCCGCCGGACACAAGAACTCAAGCGAATGTATCGGCGCAGGACAAGCGGCGTAACGGCTTGCAGGGTAACTATTGCCCGGCGCTTGTGCCGCCGCCCGCGCCGGCCGAAAAAAGGAGAGCTTTTCGTGGCATACGACTTTAAGAAAGCGGAAAAAGAGCTGTACCAGCCCAAATCGGCGCCGTCCATTGTCGACGTGCCGGCGATGACCTTCCTCGCCGTCGACGGCAAGGGCGACCCTAACACCAGCGCCGAATACGCGGAAGCAGTGGAATTGCTTTACGCCCTGTCCTACGCCATCAAGACGGCCCGCAAGGCCGAGCTGGACTATGTGGTGCCCCCGCTGGAAGGTTTCTGGACCGTGGAAGGCGGCTTTTCCGGCGGAACCCCCGTCCCCGACAAAAGCAAATTTGCCTGGACCATGGTCATCCGCCAGCCGGACTTTGTGACGGAAGACGTACTGGAATGGGCCAAAACCGCCGTGGCCAAGAAAAAGCCCCGGCTGGACCCGACGAAAGCCCGGCTCTGGCATTTTGCCGAAGGGCTGTGCGTGCAGGCGCTGCACATCGGCCCCTACGACGAGGAACCGGCAACACTCTCGGCCATGGACAACTTCGCCCGGCAAAACGGGTACGCGCCGGACATAAGCGGCACCCGCCGGCACCACGAAATCTACCTTTCCGACCCGCGTAAAACCGACCCGGCCAAGCTGAAAACCGTGCTGCGCCACCCCATTCGGAAAGAGTAGCCCCCGGCGCGGCCGTTTCCCCCGCAAAATTCCTCTTACAGGCGGGCTTTGCAAATACGGCCGAAATCTCTCATTTTTAAAACCCCAAAATCTTTTCCGGACATCAACGGAATGTTCCACCCAATGGATGCTATCCTGCCAACGCGGCGCAGAAAATATGCAAAAACACATAGGAGGAGTGTTTCGTGGATATTTTGCGTGCCAAAGAGCTGCTGAAAACGCTGGCCGACGGGGTCAACCCCTTGACGGGAGAAGCCCTTCCCCCAAGCGACAGCTGCAACCAGCCGGACATCATCCGGGCCCTGTATACGGCAGTTTCCGTTCTGGACCAGGCGCTGAAACCCAAAAAGCATCCCAACACGCCGGAGAAATTTGGGAAACCCTGGACAAACGAGGACGACCGGCTCCTGTCAGAAATGTACGACAAGGGGCTTACCAAAAAGGAAATCTGCGATGCCTTCCAGCGGACGGAAGGCTCCATCGCCGCCAGGCTCGTCCAGCTGGGAAAAATCCCGTCCCGGGACGTATTCCGCTATCAATGGAAATAGGTACATAAAAAACCCCGGCGGATTTCGCCGGGGTTTTTATTGCATGTGTAAAATTTTGGCACATCCCGCCGATATAGAACTATTGACCATGTTCTTTCTGTTCGGACGGAGCACGGCTTCATAGAAAAGGGGAGAAACGAATGCTCAGAGAAGGAAAAGAGAAGACCTACGAAACCACGTCCAACGGGGAAAGCGTCTATCGGGAGCCGGGTACAGGCCAGCTTTACTACGAAGACCAGTACGGCCAGCTGCACCCCTATTAACGCCGCGCCCCCCGCCGCATCTTCTTCATCTTCGGGTATCGGCAACAACCGCTTTTTAAACTTATATTTGCTGGCGATCTTTGCCTTCAGCAGCGGCGTGGGGCTTTGGCTGAAAAACACCCTGCCCGGCACGCTGTACCGGCTGCTGACGGTGGCCGTGCCCGCCCTGTTTTTACTCCTGCCCTACTGGAAACCCCTCCGCGCCCGGCCCAAATGGCGGATGGTGATTAACATCCTGTTCGCGCTCTCCTTCTACCTTGTCCTATCCCCCGTGGTCGACTCGTTTACCGGCGGCTCCGAGTGGGATGTCTATATCCTCGGGCTGTTCTTAAACGCCGCAATCGGCGCTGCTCTGACGTTTTTGGGGCTGAAAATCGTCGTTTTCGTGCAGAACCTTGTCCTTGCCGGCCTGGCCAACAAAGCCGCCGGCCAGCCCCAAACCGCCGCCGCAGCCCCCGCCGGCTCTGCCCCATCCTGGGAGCTGGACCGTTACCCCGAGCAGATTCTCTGGCGCTCCCGGGTCAACGACACGGCCATCGCTTACGTCGGCTATCCGGAAGATCCGGAAGGCATCATGCAGCCCGACCGGCTGTACCCCTCCGTCTGCCACCGGTACGTGGAGGAGAACGGCCAGCACATGGAAGTCTACTTCCCCGTCCATGAAATCGACCGCGTCGACGTCAGCCCCAAAGAGACGGACCGCGGCATCGAGTGGCTCCCCACCATATTCGTCCGGCACAATGGCGACACGCTGGGCATTTATTTCACCGAACCGGAGTTCAACGAGTTCTTTAACGTCTTTAACCCCATCCGCACAGGAAAAATGGGCTAAGCCAAAAAGCGTACCGGAGTTTCCGGTACGCTTTTTTAGTAAGCATTTGGTGCTTACAATCAGATTGAAGATTCGTTTCTATCGGTTTTTTCGGCTTCAACGGTACAGGTTTTACTATACGAAGGCTGCATATGCGGCTTTGGCTTTTCCGGCGTGCGGCCGGTTTTGTCAAGCAGAGTCGCAGCGAGCGCTGCTTACGTACACGCTTTTGTCCCGCCGGCTGTTCGTAGAATTGGAAATAGCCTGCATCCCCGGCAGGCCGCCCGCAGCCGTCTCCTGCTGATAGCAAGCCCTCACAGGCGCATAAAAGACTCCATTCAAACAACTGGTCAAAAACGGTTCCCCGCTTCCTAAGCCATGGTATGTTTGAGGACTATACCAACCAGCCCGCCGCATCTATCGTTGCAAAAATAACCCTGCCCGACGCTTCGTTTCTTCCCCGCGTATCCGGCACGCAAATCAAAAGCCTGCCGAAACCTTTCGGCAGGCTCAGTGTTACGCTTCTCCTGACGGGGGAAAGACGATTTCCTTAAAAAACTGTCGCAGACGCTCAGCGCCGCGCCAACGGCGGGCGCCTGCACGTTCAGCGTAGAATAGCGGATCTGAATCTCCCGTTTTAAGTACAGATGGTCATACAGGCTTTGGCGCAGTTGCTGGTCGAAAAGGTTTTTGTAATCCGTGGCCTCGCCGTACAGGACAATCTGCTCCAGCGGGAACAGGTTGCACACGGTGCTCAGCGCCACGCCCAGGTAGCTGCCCATCATGTCAAACAGGCTCCGGCAAAGTTGGTCGCCCGCCTGGGCCCGGGTGGCGATAAAGTGGTGGTCTGCCGGTGGGGCTTCGGTCCCGCTTTGCGGCCCGTTGCCGACCGCCTCGTAGTACCTTCGGACGATGCCGTCCAGCGACGCGTACTCGCTCAGGCAGCCGTAATTGCCGCAGACGCAGCGGGGGCCGTTGTAGTTGACGCAGATATGGCCGATTTCCGCCCCGCTGGGCAGGATGTTCACCTGGCCGTCGATCATCATGGCCATGCCGATGCCCTTGTCGATGCGAAGCAGCGCCGCGTTTTTATACTTTCCCAGGCCCGAGGTGCCGAAATGCTTTTCCGCGTCTAAAATGCAGTTGGGGTCGTGCATGACCAGGGTTTTGATGTTGTAGCGCTCCTCAAACAGTTTCCCAAGGGGCACGTTTTCCCACCCGCGGACGCGGGGGAAGTATAGGGACGTCTTTGTCTCGTAGTCGACGACGCCCTGGGCCGCGATGCCGATGCCAACGATGCGGCGGTTTTCCATGGATTTCAGCGCCGAATCGGTCAGCTCAAAAAGGACGTCGGTTACGCCCTCATAGTCCATCTGCAGAATATGCTGAAAGAACTGTTTTTGGGGCTTTCCCAGCAGGTCGGTAACGACCAGCCGGATGCCCAGGGCATGCAGTTCGATGCCGATGGCGAAGTTGTCGCTGGTGTTGATGACGTATTCGCTGGCCTTGCGGCCAACGGCGCCGCCGCGCTTGCCCAGGGGCACAATGTACCCCATCCGCTCCAGATCCCCGGTCAGAAGGGAGACAGCGCCCCAGCTCAGCTGGGTATACGCCTGCAGCTCTGGCTTGGATACGGGGCCCTTGTCCCGGACGGCAAGCAGCAGGGTGCGCAGGTTGCTTTGCCGTATTTGAGCACTGTTGAATGGTGTTGCCATAGCAATCTCCCGTTTCCTATATTCTCTGCGACGCTTTCTCCGCAAAACCCAGCGGAATTCTAAGGTTTGCAGCAAATTCTCACACTTTTTGCATTATATCACAAAGCTTCGCCGTTCGCAAGGATTCTTTCCGTAAATTTTACAAATTCTTTAACTTACGCCATCGAATACGCTTGGTTTGGAAAAGTTTTCCAGTTCTGTTGGAACATTTGCGCCCTCCCCGGCAGTGTTGGCAAAACGATAATCATTATCAGGTTCCCCGCCCGTAACGGCGGTACGTCCGCAAAGCGCCCGTCTGATGGCAAGCCTGCCTGCGCAAACGTCCAAAAGGCGGGCTGTTTTGGCGAGAAGCAGCGGGGTTCCCCGTTCGGGCTTTTTATCCGCATCCTGTCCGGCTCCCGCCTGCCATCATGGCGGACAAAGTCGCAAACTTATCTCCTTTCGGTTGCAACCGGCCGAAAAATATTGCATAATACCACCGTGGGCAACACCAAATCATGCAAAGGAGAGGCCGGCGTATGGTCAACGCAAACCACTTCCCCGGGCAAACCGACAACGAAGTCATCGAAAACGCCATGCGGCATTTAGAGGAAGACAGAATCCTGCTCATCCCGCCCCGTAAGTCTATAATCGAGCCGGAACGGGACTGGTGGCTATTAGACCGGGCCATTCTGATCCCTGCCAACACCACGGTGATTTTGCAAAATTGCAGAATCAAGCTGTCGGACGCCTGCCGCGACAACTTCTTCCGCACGGCCAACTGCGGCATGGGCATTGCCGACCCCGCGCGGATTCAAAACGTACACCTTCGCGGCGAAGGGCACTGCGTCCTGGAAGGCGCCGACCGCCCCCGCGCCACCGGCGACAGTTCCAAAACCCTCCACTGCCCCTGCCCCCACAGGGAGGCAGACCTGCTGCGCCTGGCCGACTGGGTCCCCGAGGAGCGCAGAAAGGCCGGCAAGGTAGACTTTTGGGACATACACAACCACTCCTACGGCACCGACGCGGGCAAAGAGGGCGAGTCCCAGTATGGCGACTGGCGGGGCATCGGCGTGCTGTTTGCCAACGTGGAGCACTTTTCCATTGAAAACCTGCACATCGTCGACTCCCACGGCTGGGGCATCTCGCTGGAAGCCTGCGCCTACGGCCGGGTGGAGAAAATCCACTT
>JAKPBM010000416.1 GCA_029778935.1 Bacillota bacterium
TTGCTGGAGAAAGTGGGCGTTCCGGCGTCCATTCTGCTGCCGGTGACGCTGCCCGGCCAGATTATCGGCCAGACGACGGAGCAGGTGGCCGAAGATACGGGTATCTACACGCTGGTTTCCGCCGTCTGCGGCCATGACACGGGCAGCGCCGTGCTGGCCGTCCCCATGGAAAAGGGCGAAAAGGCGGCATACCTCTCCTGCGGCACGTGGAGTCTGCTGGGCGTCGAGCTGGACAGCCCGCAGACAGGCGAGAAGGCGTTTTTGGCCGACTACACCAACGAAGGCGGCTTTAATAAAACCATCCGCTTCTTAAAAAACATCATGGGCCTCTGGATTTACCAGGAAGTGAAAAGGGAATACGAGCGCGACCACGGAAACGTGGCCTACTCCGTGCTGGACGCGGCCATTGCCGATGCGCCTGCCTTCCGGAGCTTTATCGACCCCGACTCGCCCGAGTTTATGGACAAGGGCCAGATGACCGCCAAAATCCAGGCCTACTGCCGCCGGACGAACCAGCCCGTGCCCGAAGGCATCGGCCCGCTGCTCCGGTGCGTGCTGGAAAGCCTGGCCATGAAATACCGCTACGCCATTACCGTGCTGGAAGACATTCTGGGCTACGATCTGCCTGTGCTGCGGGTGGTCGGCGGCGGCTGCAAGGACGAGCTGTTGATGACCTACACGGCGAACGCTTTGAACCGGCCCGTTATCTGCGGCCCGGTGGAGGCCACCGCCATCGGCAACCTCTGCGCCCAGCTCATCGCCTTGACTGACGTGAACGGCGTCTGGGAGGCCAGAGAACTGGTGCGGCGCAGCTTTGAGACGAAGACATTCCTGCCGCAGGACGCCGCCACCTGGGAATCGGCTTACGGCGTGTTCCTGGACAAAACCAACCTGAAATAACGGAGGGAAACACATGGACAAAATCCTTACGGCCTATGAAATCGCCCGCGAGAAGTTTGCCGAGTTCGGCGTGGATACGGAAGAGGCCATCGCCAAAACCCTGGAAAAGCCCATCTCCCTGCACTGCTGGCAGGGCGACGACGTGGGCGGTTTTGAAAACCCTGACGCGGAGCTGACCGGCGGCATCCAGGCCACGGGCAACTACCCCGGCAAGGCCAGAACCCCCGACGAGCTGCGGGCCGACTTGGAAGCGGCGCTGAAACTGTTGCCCGGCGAAACGAAAGTCTCCCTGCACGCGTCCTACCTGGACACCGACAAAAAGGTCGAGCGGGACGCCATCGAGCCGGCCCACTTTGCCCGCTGGATTGACTGGGCCAACGAGCTTGGCATCGGTCTTGATTTTAACCAGACGTTCTTCTCCCATCCCTTGTCCGGCGAGTTTTCCCTTTCCAGCCGGGACAAGAGCGTGCGCGACTTCTGGATTGAGCACGCCAAGCGCTGCCGCAAAATCGGCGAAGCCTTCGGCAAAGCCACGGGCAAAACCTGCGTCACCAACCTGTGGGTCCACGACGGCTGCAAGGAAGTCCCCGTCGACCGGTACGCGCCCCGGCAGCGGCTCATGGAATCTTTAGACGAGATTTTCTCCTTTGAAACCGACCCAAAATACAACAAGGATGCCGTCGAATCCAAGCTCTTTGGCATCGGCAGCGAGTCGTACGTCGTCGGCAGCCACGAGTTCTATCTGGGCTATGCTATGTCAAGAAAGAAGCTTTACACCCTTGACGCCGGCCATTTCCACCCGACGGAAGTTATCTCCGCCAAGTTTGCCGCCGTTTTGATGTTCGTGCCGGAGATTCTGCTGCACGTGTCCCGCCCCGTCCGCTGGGACAGCGACCACGTGGTGATTATGGACGACGAGCTCATGGCTATCATGCAGGAAATCGTCCGCGGCAACGTGGTGGACCGGGTGCATATCGGCCTGGATTACTTCGACGCGTCCATCAACCGCATCGCCGCCTGGGTCATCGGCGCCCGCAACGCCCGGAAAGCGCTGCTGCGCGCATATTTGG
>JAKPBM010000419.1 GCA_029778935.1 Bacillota bacterium
CGTTCACGATCCGGCCGCGTTCTCCAAACTGGTGGAGACTGCCAAAGTCGTTTTGAACACGGCCGCGGCAGTCCTCTAATCGGCGGCAAGCGGCGGGTTACGGCCGTCAGACGCTCCGGCCGAAGGAAGCAAAATGATAAAATGCAGCGGATTATCAGCGAAACCGGGCATACTAAGAGACGACCGAAAATATATTGGAAAAGTACCGGCAAGTGGGCGGGCGGATTCGGATTTGGCCATGAGATATTAGCATTTTTCTTCCTGTTTCGGGCAGTTTTGCAAACATGTACTGCGAGAAGCGAGGAAAGTGCTATATGGAGCTCTATTTGAGCTTGCGCCATTGCTTGAATTTCCGCGGCTTTAGCAATTCTGTGAGGGATAATGATGCAACTGGAAGCCACACACGTATACGTCCTTTCAATTGCGGTTGCGGTCTTTGCCTTTGCGGTCGCCGCGTATTTCTATACGTGGGTAAAGTCGCGCCCGTCGTCCAACCAGGATGTGGAAACCATCAGCCAATACATCCGGCAGGGCGCCAACGCCTTTTTGCGCCGTGAGTATCTGGTCCTGGCCCGCTTTGTGGCGGTTGTCGCCGTTTTGAATTTTGTGCTGCTGCCCAAACCCGTCTGGCAGGGCAACGTAGCGGACAACATCATTATGGCCGTCACCTATGTCGTCGGAGCCTGCGTATCGGCGCTGGCCGGCAAGATCGGCATTATGATCGCCACCATCGCCAACAAGAAGTCCGCCGAAGCGGCCGTGCAGGACATGAAGACCTCCTTCCTGACCGGCTTCCGCGGCGGCGCCGTTATGGGCATGGCCGTTGTCGGCGCCAGTTTGCTGGGTGTTACCCTGGTGTTTATGCTGACGAAAGATTCCACGGCGGTTCTGGGCTTCAGCTTCGGCGCTTCGAGCCTGGCGCTGTTTGCCAAAGCCGGCGGCGGCATCTTCACCAAGACCGCCGACATCAGCGCCGACCTGGTGGGCAAGGTCGAGCTTGGCATCCCCGAAGATGACCCGAGAAACCCCGCCGTTATCGCGGATAACGTCGGCGACAACGTCGGCGACGTGGCCGGCATGGGCGCCGACCTGTTCGACTCTCACGTGGCTTCCCTGTCCGCCGCTTTGGCGATGGCCATTGCGCTGGACAAAGGCGTCGGCCGAAACTGCATTATGGTTCTGTGCTTCGGCGCGCTGGGCCTGCTCTCTTCCGTCATCGGCGTTCTGCTGGCCCGCATGGGCAAGAAGGGCGACCCGACCAGCGCTCTGAACCTGAGCACGTATATCACCACCGGCATTTACGCCGTTCTGACCACGGCGTTCACGTTCCTGTTCGGCTTTGAGATCCGCATCTGGGGCGCCGTTCTCATCGGCCTGCTGGTGGGCGTTGTCATCGGCATTGTTTCCGACTACTTCACCAACGACAACAGGAAGCCCGTGCGGAACGTGGCGAAGGCGTCCGAGTCCGGCCCCGCGTTTACGATTCTGTCCGGCACTTCCTACGGTTTTTTGAGCGTCCTGCCGCCTCTGGTCGGCATTGCCCTTTCCGCGCTGATTTCCTACAACCTGGGCGCAGCGATTGACGCCGCCAACTCCGTACAGTACGGCATGTTCGGCATCTCCATGGCGGCCATCGGCATGCTCTCCATCGTCGGCATGATTATCTCCAACGACGCGTACGGCCCCATCGTTGACAACGCCCGCGGCCTTGTGGAAATGGGCAACCTGGGCGAGGAAGCGCTGGACGTTACCGACGCGCTGGACAGTGCCGGCAACACGGTGAAAGCCGTCACCAAGGGCTTTGCCATTTCCGCCGCAGGCCTGACGATTATCGCCCTGCTCGGCGCGTTCATGAGCGAAGTCAACGCCGCCGCTGCGGAACTTGGCAAGGCGGGTATTGCGGGATTCGACATCCTGAACCCCGTCGTGTTCTTCGGTATGATCACCGGCGCGGCCATCCCCGCCGTGTTCTCCGCCATGCTCATGCTGGGCGTGGACCGCAACGCCGAGCGCATGGTAGCCGAAAATCCACCGTCAGTTCAAGGAAATCCCGGGCCTGCTCGAAGGCGACAAGAACGCCAAGCCCGAGTATGAGAAGTGCATTGACATCGCCACCATCGGCGCTCTGAAAGAGCTGATTCCCGCCGGTCTCATGGCCATCATCGCCACCATCGTCGTCGGCTTTGTCGGCGGCGTGCAGGCCATCGGCGGCTTCCTGGCGGGCAACATCATCAGCGGCCTGCTGATCGCTCTGTTCATGTCCAACGCCGGCGGCCTGTGGGACAACGCCAAGAAGTTCATCGAAGCCGGGAACCACGGCGGCAAGGGCAGCAACGCCCACAAGGCGGCCGTTGTCGGCGACACCGTCGGCGACCCGTACAAGGACACTGCCGGCCCGTCCATCAACACCCAGGTGACGGTCGTATCTCTGATTTCCTCGCTGATGGCGACGCTGTTCCTTTCCTTCCATCTGTTCGGTTAAAATTTACTGCAAAACAAAGGCGGCCATATGGCCGCCTTTATTGCATTTTGGCACCGAAAGCAGTACAATGAACGTGGGAGAGATTGGAGGCGGGAACGTGAGAATACACTGTGATTTTCCAGGGGGCAATGCGGAAGTAGCCGGCATATGGGGGAACGCCGTATGGATTCGTCCCGCTCTGCGGGATACGGCGGGGAAATGGTTCTACTGGGCCTTCTGCGTCGAGGGGGCGGAAGGGGAGACGGTGGCTTTTCACCTGGACGAACCGTGGCTTGGCTACTTCGGCCCGGCTAAAAGCACCGACTTAAAAAACTGGGCCTGGTGCGGCAAAGGTGTTATGTCTGAGGACAGAAAGACGTTTATCTACCGCTTTTTGCCCGGCGAAACCCGCGTGTATTTTGCCCATCACATGCTGTACCCGCTTGACCGGGTGGAAAAGCTGGCCCGGCGGCTGCATATCCCCGTGCGGGAGCTGACGGTTTCCAACGGCGGCAACTCCGTCCCACTGCTTACGTTTGGGGAAGGGGAGAATGTCATACTCCTTCTGGCGCGACACCACGCCTGCGAATCCACGGGCAGCTACGTGCTGGAAGGGGTGCTGGAGGCGCTGGCGGGCGGCCTTCCTGCCGGCTACAAGGTGATTGCCGTGCCGTTTATGGACATGGACGGCGTGCTGAAAGGCGACCAGGGCAAAAACCGGATTCCCCACGACCACAACCGGGACTATACCGACACGCCCCTGTACGCGGAAGTGCGGGCGGTGCTGGACATGATACGCCAAAAGCCCCCGAAATTCCTATTCGACTTCCATGCCCCCTGGCACGCAGGCGGCGCCAACGACCGGGTGTTTCTCGTACGCAATCTTCTAAACCCCACCGGGCAGGATGCTTTCTCCAGGCTGCTGGCAAAAGAGTGCAAGGGATTGCCCCTCCCCTATGAAGGGACATTCGACCTTCTGCCCTTTGAGAAGTGGAACCGGATGACGCCCTCGGCGGCGGCCCACCACGTCTCCCTGTACCCCGGGGTAGAGCTATCCCTGACGCTGGAAACGGCCTACTTCGGAACGGAGGAGCAGCAGGTGACCCAGGAAAACCTGCTGCAGCTGGGCAGCCGGTTCGGCAAGGCTTTATGCCGGTATATCATAAAGAAAATCTGACGCAAAAAGCCTTCGGCAAGATGCCGAAGGCTTTGATTTTTAATGGTTTTAGTACGGGATGTATTTCTGCTGGTAATGACTGTACTGGTAAACCCGCTCGTTGTTTACGCCGATGGCAAACTGGCGCAGGGGCATGGGGGAACCCGGCTGGTACACCTTGACGACGTAGCAGCGGATGTTTTCCACCGTCACCAGCCCGGCGGCTTCTGCGGTCAGTTCCATTTCCTCGCCGAACTCTTCCCGGGCCAGGTTCAGCGCGTACTCGATGGCGTCGGCCTGGGACAGTTCGCCTTCCACCACGGGGGAGGACGTTGTGGTTTCCACCGGGGCGGGGTTGTTCGTGCGGTCCCAGCTGTAGACGTACGGCGCGGACGGCTCGGCGTTGCCCATCGTGAAGTAGACGGATTTTTCCTCGCCGTAGTTGTGCCGGAAAGTCTTGGCAAAGCTGTCGTACACCCCGTCTGCATACGCGGTGTCGGACGAAAATATGGAGGAAATCAGACCGTTGATGATAATTCGGTCGCTTTCGATTTTGACAGTGGTATTGCTAGCGTCGTCCAATGTCAGGCCCAGAAGCACGCACAGCTGTGCCACCATATTCTCCGGCGTCAGCTCTTCGGACGAAGCCGTCCAGATATGCTCCTTTACGGAGCCGCCGCGGCAGTCAAACAGCACGATATCGTACAGCGCCGGTTCCGAAACCTCGCTGGTTGCGGGCGGCACGGAGGAAGTATCTCCGGTGGGAGAGCTGGTAACGTCGGGGTTTCCTCCCTTGCCGCAGGCCGCTATCAGCGGAAGAAGCAGCAGAAGGCAAAGCAGTTTTTTCATAGCGGACGTCCTTTCCGGCAAAGCGCATGGAAGAAATCTTTACTACCATATAACTATAGACATTTTGCGGCTTTCTGTCAAGGGGCTTGCTCAAGCGGAGGAAGAAGGCAAAAAGCAAGGCAAAGGCGGCGAATCCTGCATATTCTTGCCAAAATACGGAAAGCTGTGTTATAATAAGTTAAATTGCGGCGAAACCACTATACGTTTGTATACACTGGAGGAAACAGCATGGCTCTGACAGTCAACGTGAAAAACGCGGCGGGATTTGCGCCGGTCCTTTCGGAAAGCGAAGTGCTTTCGGCCCATGAGACGCTTGTAAACGGCACGGGCCGCGGCAGCGACTTTCTGGGCTGGGTGCGCCTGCCCTTGCAGGTAAACGAGGAAGAGCTGGCCCGAATCGAAGCGGCGGCGGAGAAAATCCGCAGGGAAAGCGACGTTTTGCTTGTCATCGGCATCGGCGGGTCGTATCTGGGCGCGAGAGCGGCCATCGAGTTCGTCCGTTCGCCCAACTACAACCTGGTGGTCAAAGACAGCCCGCAGGTGATCTTCGCCGGCAACACCCTTTCCGCCTGGCAGACAAAGGAAATCTTCGAGATGCTGGAAGGGAAGGACGTTTCCGTCAACGTCATCTCCAAATCCGGCACGACGACGGAGCCGGCGGTGGCGTTCCGCCTGTTCCGGGCGTATATGGAGGAAAAATACGGCGAGCAGGGCGCCAAAGAGCGCATCTACGCCACCACCGACAAGGCCCGGGGCGCCTTGAAATCCCTGGCCGACGCCAACGGCTACCCCTGCTTTGTGATACCCGACGACGTGGGCGGCCGGTTCTCCGTGCTCACTCCCGTGGGCCTGTTGCCCATCGCCGTGGCGGGTGTCAATATCCGCGAAATGCTCGCCGGCGCAAAGCACATGGCGGAAACGCTTTTGGCAGACAAGTCCATGCGCAACCCCGCCTGGCTCTATGCGGCGACCCGCAACGCTTTGTACCGGAAGGGCTATAAGACGGAAGTGTTCGCCTCCTACGAGCCGCGCGTACGGTACACCGCCGAATGGTGGAAGCAGCTGTACGGCGAAAGCGAAGGCAAGGAAGGCAAGGGCATTTTCCCGGCGTCCGTCGAGCTGACGGCGGACTTGCACTCCATGGGCCAGTATATCCAGGAAGGCGAGCGGCACCTGATGGAAACGGTGGTCGGCTTTGCCGAAGCGGACGAAACGCTGATAGTGCCCTTTGAGCCGAAGAACGAGGACGGGCTCAACTTCCTGGCCGGCAAGCCCCTGAGCACGCTCAACAACATGGCCAAGGCCGGCACCGTGATCGCCCATACAGACGGCGGCGTGCCTGTGATGGAAGTCACCGTCGACAGCCCCAGCGCCTACTGCTTCGGCGAGCTGGTGTACTTCTTTGAATTTGCCTGCGGCCTGTCCGGCTATCTTTTGGGCGTGAACCCCTTCGACCAGCCAGGCGTCGAGGCGTATAAGCAGAACATGTACGCCCTGATTGGCAAGCCGGGCTTTGAGGCCCGCAAGGCGGAGCTGGAAAAGCGCCTGTAAGGCGGATTTTGGCGGGCGTCGTGTGGTTTGGCGCAAGCCAAACGGCGTCATGGCGGCATGAAACGGCGAAAGTGGGGAAACGCTTTCGTAAAAACATGAAAAATGAAAGGCGGCGAGATTTCTCGCCGCCTTTTTGAGATTTCTGCAGTTCTCCAGTGGCCTTGGCATCATTGCGGATGTTCATGTACCGGCGGAATTGCTGCCGGCGTTTGCGAATGGCCGCGTTTGGTTGCGAATAGGCTGCAAAGCAGTCGGCACCGATTGCTTACACGGCTGCGTCAAAGCGAAAAAGCCGAGACGAAGCTGTCTGTCTGTCGCGGGTGTAGCATCGTACTGCGCCACAGTTCGCCCTAAAGAACTAGTCGTCCAAATCCAGCATCTTGGCTTTGACGCCTTTCAGCTCGTTCAGCGCGTCCAGCAGGTGAGAAAGCTCCTCGTTTTTGCCGCAGACCTGCAGCAGCACCAGGCCTTCGTTGGAGCAATAGTCCTCGCCCACATCGTGCAGGCCCAGGCGCATTTTGATGTTGCAGCCGAACCGGGTCAGGGTTTCCTGCACCGCGGGGGCGGAAGCGGTTCTCTGCATCAGTCGGATGGCGATGATCTTATTGCACTTCATATAAATCACCTTTCTTTGGCATATCTTACCAATATCATAACGCGGCAGGAAGGAAAAAGCAAGAAATTTTACCCAAAAACTTTGCGAAAAACAGGGTTCAACGAAACAATGGGAACACAGTTTTGTATTATTTTGCAACCTGACTGATAAATTATACTTGCATCCGGCGGAAAGATACAGTAGAATATGGAAAAAACGGACAAGGGAGCTTACGTATGAGAGACGAAACTAAATGCATTCACGCCGGATACCGGCCGAAAAACGGGGAACCGAAGATGGTGCCCATCGTGCAGAGCACCACGTATGTGTTCAATTCCGCCAAAGAGGTCAGCGACGTTTTCGACGAGCCGACCAAGGCGCTTGTATATTCCCGTTTCGCCAACCCCACCGTCATGGCGGTGGAGCAGAAAATCGCCGAGCTGGAAGGCGGCGTCGGCGCCATGTGCACCTCCTCGGGCCAGATGGCGTCGCTGATGGCTGTTTTAAACCTCTGCAAAGCCGGCGACAGCATTGTCAGCACTTCTCAAATCTACGGCGGAACGGTGAACCTCTTTGCCGTGACGCTGAAAAAATACGGCATCGAGACGATTTTTGTAGACGCCTACGCCGACGAAGCAGCGATTTCCGCGGCTATCCAGGACAACACGAAGGCCATTTTCGGCGAAACCATCGCCAACCCGGCTTTGACGGTGCTGGACATCGAGAAATTTGCCAAAGTAGCCCACGCCCACGGCATCCCGCTGATTGTGGACAACACCTTCGCCACGCCCGTCCTTTGCAAGCCCATTGAGTACGGCGCGGACATTGTGATTCACTCCACTTCCAAATACATGGACGGCCACGCGGTGCAGGTGGGCGGCGTAATCGTCGACAGCGGCAATTTCGACTGGACCAACGGCAAGTTCCCGGACTTTACGGAGCCGGACGAGTCCTACCACGGCATCCGGTACGTGCAGGATTACGGCAAGGCCGCCTACATCATAAAAGCGCGGACGCAGCTCATGCGGGACTTCGGAGGCTACCCTGCGGCCAACTCGGCGTTTCTTTTGAATCTGGGGCTGGAAACTCTGGCTTTGCGCATGGAGCGGTACTGCGAAAACGCCCAGAAGGTGGCGGAGTTCCTGGAAACCTGCGGCAAGGTGGAAAAGGTCATTTATCCGGGGCTGAAAAGCAGCCGGGACTATGCCACGGCGCAGAAGTACCTCAAAGGCGCCAGCGGCGTTATCTCCTTTGTCATCCAAGGCGGGCGGGAAGCGGCCGTGCGGTTTATGGACAGCCTGGAGCTGGTGTCCATTGAAGTCCACGTGGCGGACATCCGCACCAGCGTCCTGCATCCGGCGAGCACGACCCATCGGCAGCTGACCGACGAGCAGCTGGTGGCCGCGGGCGTGGAGCCGGGGCTGATCCGCCTGTCGGTGGGTCTGGAGCATTACGAGGACATCCTCGAAGATTTGGCAAAAGGGTTCGCAAGCCTTTAGGTTGGCGGGAAGCGCAAAACTGTGAACCGGCGTGCACAAGCCGTCTGCGGCAGCGGGGCTTTGATGCATTTTGGCCATACCGCCCCATTAGCGCTGCGGAACGCCGGCACGGCGCGCGCAAGCAAGGCAATCGGCGAAAGTATCCGAACCCTCGAGCGGGACATACGCGGCGGAAAGCCGTGTGCAGCGGATACAGCAAAAGCGGAAGAAAAGTACCGGGAGTGCCTGAAAAACAGGCGCTCCCGGTTTTTATATCTCCATATGGGGAGGTTATAAGCACGCCGTCTAGCGGCTGACCGGGCAGGGTGATGGCGCTGTTTATCACACTTACAAGCTGCTTTCCTAACCCGCTAGACCAAGCGGACAATTTGCCCGAACAGGATGCCAGCCGGAAGCGGGAGCGAAGCGGCGGCAAACCAGACGGGGAGATAAATTCTATACGCGGCAAGCCTGACCGGACTGCGTGCCCGAACAGGCGGCCGGGCTGCGCCGGGCCTGCCGATTCGCCCCGAACGGGCTTTACAGGCTGGCCCCGGCCCGCATGGGCCGCAGCGGAACACATCGGCTGCAAATCCGGCCTGTCCGCAGCATCATGCCAATGGCCCCGATTGGAGCCGCTGCGACATGCAATTAGCCGCGAAACCTGCTCGCTTAAGCCGCAGCGGTATGTAACAGCCGCAAGCCCTACCCCAATTATAGCCGTAGCGAAATGCAATCGGCCACGTAGCCTGCCCGTTTGAGCCGAAGCGGTATGCGACACAAGCAAAATCGCCCCATTTAGCCGCAGCGACATATCATCAGCCGTAAAGTCGGTCCGTATAGCCGCAACAACATGCCATCGGCGTTAACCGGCCCGTGTGAGCGTAAATATGACGCATTTGGCCGCAAATCGGCCGGTATTGCCGGGCAAACGGCCTTTCCCTTGACACTCTATTGCCGGTTTAGTACAATAATGTATATATCTGGTAATCTGTTAGGGGGGATGGCGGTGTCGAACGGGTTTACGTACGAACCTCTGCCGGCATACTTTGCACCTAAAAGCGCGTTTCGCCCGTTTACGCGGAGTTCCGGCCCGCGCCCCGGCGCTTTCCCCCTGGAAAAGCGGGGGGATAACTACCGCTGGCAGTTTGCCGTCTGGGCGCCCCACGCGGCTTCCGTATCCCTGGTGGGCGATTTTAACGGCTGGGACGCGGCCGCCACCCCCATGCGGGAAGTGGGCAACGGCCTTTGGGCAACGGAAGCGGAGCTTCCCGTCGGCGCTATCTACAAATACTGCATCCACACGCCTGACGGGAGAAAGCTTCTGAAAGCCGACCCCTGCGCCAAATATGCCGAACTGCGCCCCGGCACGGCCTCCCGCACCTGGACGGATTCCTTCCGCTGGACGGACGGGGACTGGCGCAGGAAACAGACCGAAACCTCGGGCAAACCCCGCCCCCTGTTTATCTACGAGGTGCACTTAGGCTCCTGGCGGCAGGATGGCGGAGAGTTTTACAACTACCGCCGGCTGGCCGACGAGCTGGCCCCGTACGCTTTGTCCCTGGGCGCGACCCATGTGGAAATCCTGCCTGTTGCCGAGCACCCGCTGGACATGTCCTGGGGCTATCAGTGCACAGGGTATTTTGCCCCCACTTCCCGGTACGGCACCCCGGAAGACTTCAAATACTTCGTCAACACGCTGCACCGACACGGGCTCGGCGTGATACTGGACTGGGTTCCCGCCCACTTTCCCAAAGATGCGCACGGTTTGCGACAATTTGACGGTGTTCCCCTGTTTGAGTACGGCAACGAGGCCTACGCCGAGCACCGGGACTGGGGAACGCTGCGCTTCGACTTGGGAAACGTGCAGGTGCGGGATTTTTTGCTTGCCAGCGCGCTGCATTGGCTGAAAGAATACCATATCGACGGCTTGCGGGTCGACGCTGTTTCCTCCATGCTCTATTTGGATTTCGGCCGGGATAAGTTTTCGCCCAACCGAAAGGGCGGCCGGGAAGATTTGGAAGCGGTGGAGTTTTTGCGCCTTCTAAACCGCGAGGTGCGCCGGAAGTTTCCGCATGCGCTGATGATTGCCGAGGAGGCGACGGCTTTCCCCAATGTCACCGGCGACCCGGAAGAAAGCCTGGGCTTCCACTATAAATGGAACATGGGCTGGATGCACGACTCCCTTGCCTACATGCAGACACCGGCGCAGGAACGGAAATTTGCCCATGCAAAGCTCACGTTCCCCCTTATGTACGCCTTTGACGAGCGGTTTATCCTGCCCTTATCCCATGACGAGTGCGTCCACGGCAAAAAGAGCTTTATCGAGAAAATGTCCGGCGCGTACGAGGAGAAATTTGCCCTGTTAAGGGCGTATTACGCGTATATGTTCACCCATCCGGGCAAAAAACTTCTATTTATGGGCGGGGAATTCGCCCAGTTTATCGAGTGGCGCTATGCGGAAAGCCTGGACTGGTTTTTAGAGCAATACGACAGTCACCGCGGCATGCTCGCCTTTGTGAAAACCTTGGGCAATTTGTACAAATCGGAGCCGGCCCTGTGGGACGACGAAGCGGGTTGGGCCGGGTTTTCCTGGGTGCAGGTGGACGACGCGGACAGAAACGTCATTGCCTATACCCGCACCAGCCGGGAAACGGGGGAGAGCCTGCTTGTCGTCATCAACTTCTCCACTTCGTTCTACCAAAACTACCGGCTGCACCCGGCCAAACCGGTGCAGGGCACACTGATTCTGAACTCCGACCGGAAGGAGTTTTACGGAAGCGGGTATCCCGCGGCGGAACAGGTGCAAACCAAACGGGTTCATTATCCTAATACGCCCTGGGCGCTGGATGTAACGCTTCCGCCCCTTTCGGCGCTTATTTACCGGCTGGAAGACGTCGAAAACGCCGCCGTCCTGCCGGAAACGCTTGCGTATCCGGCC
>JAKPBM010000422.1 GCA_029778935.1 Bacillota bacterium
CTGAGCATGTCGTCGGTAAAATTAATCGTCATTGGAGAAACCCTCCCTTCCCAGAATCTCCTCAAGCATGCGCCTTGCGCGCTCAAGCCGCTTTCTGACCGCCGCCTCGGAAATACCAAGCATCCCCGCTATTTCCGCATTCGAAAATTCCTGGACGTATTTCAGCTTCAGCGCGTCCTTATATGTTGCCGGCAGCTTCAGCACGGCCTTTGCGAGGCTATCCAAATCATCGGTTCGTTCCAATTTTTCTTCGGCGGCGCAAAACGCGGCCTCTTCAATCGGAACGGCGGGATGCCTTTTGCGGCGGTTATACATATTGATGGCGGCGTTCCTAACAATAATAACAACGTAACTCCTTGTTTTGTGACAGGAAATTTCGCCCACCTTATCGAAATTCTTAAGTATTTTTAGAAAAGCCTGATGCACGGCGTCCTCCGCGAGGCCCTCGTCGTTCAATATGCCGTTTGCGACGTGGAACATGAGCTTTCTGTATGTAAGGTAAAGCGATTCGAATTTGCTCTTTTCGTCATCGCCATCAAGCATCGCCAGATATATCGGGAGCATCTCCGCCCATCCCTCCTTCGTGACCTGTGTTTTCCAACGCATGTTTTGCATGGATCCCGCGGCGGTAAACAGTGCATAAATGCAGCCGCTGGCAGCAACATCGTATACTTACTGGAAAATAATATCAAGCGGCGGCATATCATTTGACGTTTTTTTGCCGCCGATGGTTCCGGCAGACATGTTCCCTCATACAATCAACCGCCGTCTTTTCCGTCTACACAACCCCGCCCTCCGGAAGCCTCCCCAAAAGGCTGTGGATGTGTTTTCGCGAACAATCAGACACATAAAAATACAGGGCTTACCGTCATCCCAGCCGCCCAAAAGCACATTTTCAGCAGGCGGCAAATCACCGTAAAACCCTGTATTCAAACCGTTTTTCAGGCGCTTACTTATTTTTTACATTCTGCATCAAGACAACACACTCAACGTGCACCGTGCGGGGGAAGAGGTCGACGGCGGCAAGGTTGTCCACCCGGTAGCCGTCCTGGGTCAGCTGCTTCAAATCCCTTGCCAGCGTGGCCGGGTCGCAGGAAACATACACCATCCGCGGCACGGCCAGCTCGCCCAGAAAGCGGCAAAGCCCTTCGCCCAGGCCTTTCCGCGGCGGGTCGACGACCACCAGATCGGGCGTAAAGCCGATTTTCTCCAAAATCGCCGGCGTGTCTTGCGCGTCGGCGCAGAAAAACTCGGCGTTATCAAGACCGTTTTGGCGCGCGTTCTCCTTTGCGTCTTCTACCGCGCCGGCGACCACTTCGACGCCCACGGCCTTTTTGCAGTGGCGGGCCAGGTACAGGGTGATGCTGCCGATGCCGCAGTATAAGTCGAGAATATTCAGGTTTTGAATGTCCGCGCCTTGCCCGGCGAACTCCAGCACCTTGGAATACAGCACCTCGCACTGGGCGCGGTTGACCTGGTAGAACGATTCCGGCCCGAAGGAGAGGGATAGCCCGTCCAGCCGGTCGGTGATGCGTGGCTTGCCCCAAAGCAGCTTCAGCTCTTTGCCCAGAATGCGGTTGCCTGGGTCGGCGTTGACGCTCTGGTACAGGGAGGCAAGCCCCGGCACGGCCATTTTCAGCCGCTCGGCAAGCTTTTCTTTAGCCGGCAGGGACTTGCAGGCGGTGATCAGGCACACCAGCACCTCGCCGGTCATCTCGGCTACGCGCACCATTACATAGCGGATATGGCCGGTTCTGGTCTCCTCGTTGTAGGGAGCCAGGCCGGCCTCTTTCATGTATTCGCACACGGCTTCCGCCGCTTTGCCGGCGTCCTCCGGCTGGATTTTGCACACGGTAGCGGGGACGAGCTTGTGGCTGCCCGTCCGGTAGAAGCCGTAGACGACGTCGCCCTTCTGTATGCCCAGGGGGTAGACGGCTTTGTTTCTGTAGGCGTACGTTGTGGGCGCGCCGTAGATGGGGAACGGCCCCGGCGCAATGCCACCGATGCGCAAAAGGGCGTTTTCCACCACGCTCTTTTTGTACGCCAGCTCCGATTCATAGGAGATATGCCGGAAAGCGCAGCCGCCGCAGGCGGGAAAGGAGGGGCAGTCGTTCTCAATCCGGTCGGGGGATGCGGTAATCAGCCGTTCCGCCTTGCCATAGGCCAGTTTGGAGAGCACCTTTACGATGCGCACCTCCCACGTTTCACCGACGGCGGTGTTGGGGACGAACACGACTAAGCCTTCCTCGCTGCGGCCGACGCCGAAGCCGTCCTGCTGGTAGGAGTGTATGGTAAGCGTGATTATGTCGTTTTTCCGCATGGGCAAGCGTTCCTTTCCGAGTTTCAGTTACGGTTAATGTTTTGACCCGGCAAGCCGAAGTTTATCTTGCAGATGTGATGCCAAATGCAGCCGGACGGCATGAGATGAATCCTGTTTAGGCGTAAAGGTCTGCCTTTATGCGTTCCTTTCCGGATAAAAGAAACGGAGCGGCAGGCCGCTCCGTTTCCGGCAAGCCGGATGTAGTATTTGCTCAATAGAGGGGATTTATGGCAAGAATGTCGGAGACTTTCTCGTAGGGGATGGTGAAATCCAGAATGCCTTCCGCGTAGGGGGCGATTTCATAGGGGTTGTAGATGACATGCATACCTTCGCCTGTAAAGTACAAACGCCCTTCCAGGTCGATGGTTTTGATAAGATCCTTGTAGTCGGCGTAAAAGCTTTCCGCGTTGTCGCCGATCAGGGCGATGACTTCGTCCCAAATCCGCCGGGAGTAGGTGGCCTGGTTCACCCGGAACAGGGAGGAAAGGGTCAGCTGGCTGCCGTCGGCGCCCACGTTGTAGGCAATGGCGGATGTGTGCTGGCTGGTGCCGCCGGTGAAGACCTCGATGGTGAACACGACGGACAGAACCGTCCGCGAGTTGTACTTCGTCGCGTAGTGTACGTTGAGCCAGTAGGGAAGGGACGGGTCGTTGGCGGCCACGGCTTCCTTGCCGTACGTATAGATGTTTTCGTTGGCGTAGCCGTTGTACTTGTCGGCGACGCCGAGAAAGACCTGGTTGATCCGGTTCGCCACTTCGTTTTCCCCGTCCACCACGACTTTGGGGTACTCGATGTTGGCGGTAACGACGACTCTATCCTTATAAGTTAAGGAAACGGAACGGGTTTCGGTCTGGATGTCCTTGGCCGGCAGCACGGCGGAAGGGCCGACGGGGGTGGTTTCCGGCGGCGTGGTCACGGGAACGGAAGTGCCGGACGTGTCCGAGCCTGTCCCTATGTAGGACGTGGAGGACGGCTGGCTTTCGGAACTGCCGGGGGTGGAGGAAGTAGTGGTGCCGGGCGTGGTTTCACCTGGCGTTTCTTCGCCGGAATCGTAGACAATTAATGTAATGATAAAGGCCAAAACCAGGATAAAAGCAATCAATAAAAAGAACCAGTTTTTCTTGATAAATGACGTCATATGTCACCTCGGCGCGATACAGTTCGTTTATAAAAAGGGCGGTTTGGGAAAAATAGCCAAAGGATAAGCAAGGTTTCCTTGGCGTATTATAACATATTCTTGCGCCGATGGCAAAGCAAACTTAACGCCGGACGAGATTTTACGCAATTTCTCAACGGAAAAAAGCACCGACTTACGCCCGTATTTGCGTACATCGGTGCATTTTTCCGCCTTTTGGTCCGCTAACGGCGGGATTTAATGCCGAACAGAATGCGCAGTAAACCCCTGAGAAAGCGCGGAGATTTCACAACGACAATTTCCATATGTAGAAACCATCCTTCCGCTATTTCCGGCTTCCGGCAAACACCAGAGCGCCCAAAAAGACGAGGCCTACGCCGCACAGCAGAAGCAGCACCCGTATGGGCACCACGGCCAGGATGGCCAAAGCCAAACCCGCGCAGATTATGTACAGACCCAGCTTTTCCTTCTCCCTGTTTTTGCAGCGCATAAACATCAGCCTCCTGTGCCAGTTTACCGGATCCACTACCAGTATACGAAAGCCGCTTCCGAAGTGTTACAGAAGAAAAGGGCCATTTTCAGGCAAAATCGGAATTTTCTACGCCAAAAGACGGCAATATATATTCAGTCGGTTCCAATTTGGATTTCTTTCCGCCCGGCGCTTCCGGAGCCTATCCGAAAGGAAGAGGGATGGCCATATTATTTTCCTACAAAAAAAGTAGAAATAAAGAAAACCATACTTTTGCCCGACGTGGGAATTTCGTTTTCCTGAGTTTATGGAATTTACGGGATAAAATATTGAAAAACAACCAAAATATACATGATGTTTCTGCACAAATCTGTTATAGTTATAAAAGTCGACCCCGGGAAACGGAAAAATCAAAAAAATGGTTGATTTTCCAATAAAAATAAACTATAATTTATAGAGCAAGTTGCAAACGAGAGGAGAATATCTATGCAATACGACAAGAAAAGCATTGCGGATGTACCTGTAGCAGGAAAGCGCGTTCTGGTACGCTGCGATTTCAACGTACCCCAGGACGCGGACAAAAACATTACCGACGACAAGCGGATTCGCGAATCTCTGCCGACCATCCGCTATCTGGTGGAAAATAAAGCCCGTGTGATTCTTTGCTCGCACCTGGGC
>JAKPBM010000429.1 GCA_029778935.1 Bacillota bacterium
GGAGGATGCTCAGCTCCCCCTCTTTAAACTTGTCCAGCTGCAGGGTTTCTTTGCCGTGGAGGATGGCGTCGATTTCCTCCGCCATGTCCGCCAGCATCCGGTAGCGGTGGAAGGTCAGCGCCACGTTGAACCCCGCCGCCCCCGCCGCCACGCCAAACAGCGCCCAGCCCTGCCAGCTGCCCGCCGACAGCGCCAGCATACGGGACAAGCCCAACGCAACCAAAAACACCAGCAGGGACGCCCGCACCCCCGCGTTTCGCAAAGGCTGTCTCATGGCTCGTCCACCCGGTATCCGATGCCCCGGACGGTTTTTATGATTTTGGGGTTCTGGGGGTCGTCCTCGATTTTCTCACGCAGGCGCTTGATATACACCGTCACCGCGTTGTCGGTCACAAACTCGCCCGCCACGTCCCAGATTTCGTCCATGATGCGGGAGCGGGTCAGCACCGTGCCCTTGTTGGACACCAGCAGCAGCAAGATTTTATACTCCAGTGCCGACAAAAACACTTCCTCCCCGTTTTTGTATACCAGCCCCTTGGCGGGGTTTACGGTGATATTGCCCACGGAGAGGGCCGCCGGCGCGTTGTTTGCCCTTCTAAGCACGCTTTTCATGCGGGACACCAGCTCTCTTGGCCGGAAGGGCTTGCCGATGTAGTCGTCAGCCCCCATGTCCAGGCCGGACACGACGCTGTACTCGTCGCCCGACGCCGTCAGGAAAATCACGGGGATGTCCGTGTTCGCCTTGGCGTAGGCGCAGACGGCAAAGCCGTTGCCCTCCGCCAGCCCGATGTCCACCAGCAGCAAATCGTAGGGCTTTTCCATAAGCAGGTTGATGGCTTTTGTCTGCCCGTCCGCAGACTCGACACTAAAACCTGCCTGCCGCAGATACTCCGTCAAATACGACACGATGGCCGCATCGTCCTCCACCAGCAACACCCGTGTCAACGCCGCACCTTCTTTCCAAGAGTTACAACCGCTTTCGGCCGGTATGGCACCGTCAGCCCTTCCAGCCGGAAGGTGTACCGCTCCGCTTTCCCAATGGCCGGCACGGAAACGCACTCGTCCGGCCCGCCCCCCGCCGTAGCGATAATCACCGTCGGCCCGTCGGCGCCGCCGATGATGCCGAACCCGGGTGCAAACACCGGCCCGTCCACCGGCACCGCTTCCCGCGGCAACGTGGCGGACGTACGAAACTGCAGCCGCGCCCCTTTGGGCAAAGGGGGCGCAACTTGGTACTTCGCCGCCAGAATGGTCAGCTCCGGTGTCCTTGGCGTTTTGGGTAAGGTCTGCACCCCCTCGGGAAGGAGGGAAAACGTATGTTCTCTCCCCGTTAAGGGGTTTGCAAAGCGAAGGGGCGGAACGGTGCCGCCCGCTTCCGCCGTAACCTCCCCCGCAAGAGGGAAAAAGCGAACCGTGGGGTTCAGATAGAGCGCCAGCCCCATGGTTTTTCGGGGAAACAGTTCGGTAATTTTGCGGACAAGGGGCAAAATCCCCCGCTCTTTCCGCCGCATTTGCGCATCCGCAAAGGAAATCTGCACCCTTTGGCAGGCAAAAAAGCGCCTGTTTTTCAAAATCCCCGGGTAGGCCTTGCGCAATAGGGCCGTTTCCGGCCGGGCTTCCCACGGGACGGCGCGGAAAAAGGTGTAGGAAAGCCCGTCCTCGCACGCATAGCCGGTAATTTCCGCCTATTGCAATGGCAGAGGCGTCAGGGGGTTGGCCGGGTCGTCGTTTTTAGCCTCATGGGGCGGGTGC
>JAKPBM010000443.1 GCA_029778935.1 Bacillota bacterium
GGACGATTTGGGCGAAACCATGAGCGCCCGGGCTTTCTATGCCCGCATCAAAGCGGGGGAAGAGTCTACCACCAGCCAGGTCAACCCGGGACAGTATGTGGACTTCTTTACGCCCTTTTTGCAGCAGGGGAAAGACATTTTGTACCTTGCGTTCTCGTCGGCCCTGTCGGGAAGCCACAACTCGGCCGTCATCGCCGCGCAGATGCTCAAAGAGCAGTACCCGGAGAGAAGGGTGGTCGTGGTTGACTCTCTGTCCGCCTCCATGGGGCAGGGGCTGCTGCTGACGCATATGCTTACGCTCAAAAACGGCGGCGCGTCTTTAGACGAGGTGGTGCGCTGGCTGGAAGTGAACCGCCTGCACATGTGCCATTTCTTTACGGTCAACGACCTGTTCCACCTCTACCGGGGCGGGCGGCTTTCCAAGGGCAGCGCCATTCTGGGCAGCTTAATCGGCATCAAGCCCCTTCTGCACGTGGACAACAATGGGAAACTTGCCCCCATCGGCAAGGCAAGAGGCCGCACGGGCGCCATTAACGCCCTGGCCGACTTTGTGGAGCGCTACGGCGTCAACATGGACCGGCAGACGGTCTACATCAGCCACGGCGACTGCCTGGAGGACGCGGAGTATCTGGCGGCGCTTTTAAAGCGGCGGTTCCATGTGCCCAAGATTTTAATCAACAACGTAGGCCCCGTCATCGGCTCCCACGCGGGGCAGGGGGTGCTGGCGGTGTTTTTCATCGGCGCCAGCCGCGGAGAAAAGGACTAAAGGCTTGACGTTTTCCGGTTTTATGCTATAATTTTACATTATCGAACATGCTCCGTTTTGACGGGAAGAGCGGAAGAAATCAAACGCTTGCAGAGAGCCGGGCCCAAGGGTGCAAGCCGGGCGCGTTCTGTCTTTCGCAGCCACCCCGGAACGGCCTTGCGACGAGCAAGGCGGCCGGTCGCCGTTATCCGACCGAAGAGATTTGCGCTTGTTTGCGCCCGTTTGGGGCATAATGGCGCAAAATCAGGGTGGTACCGCGGTCTTCCGCCCCTGAAACAAGGGGTGGAAGGCCGTTTTTATAAATCTAACCAAAGGACGAGGTTTTTGTATGAGGTATATGGGTGTAAACGAGCTAAGAGAAAAGTTTCTCTCCTTTTTCGAGTCGAAGGGCCATCTGCGGCTGCCCAGCTTTTCGCTGATTCCGCAGAATGAGAAGTCGCTGCTTCTCATCAACTCGGGCATGGCGCCGATGAAGCCCTGGTTTTCCGGCGCGGAGGAGCCGCCCCGCCGCCGGGTAACCACCTGCCAGAAGTGCATCCGCACGCCGGACATTGAGCGCGTCGGCAAAACGGCCCGCCACGGCACCTTTTTTGAGATGCTGGGCAACTTTTCTTTTGGCGACTACTTTAAGCGGGAGGCCATCACTTGGGCCTGGGAGTTTCTGACGAAGGTGCTGGAAATCCCTGCCGAAAGGCTTTACTGTTCGGTCTATCTGGACGACGACGAGGCGTACGATATCTGGACGAAGGAAGTGGGCGTCGACCCGTCCCACATGGTCCGCTTCGGCAAAGAGGACAACTTCTGGGAAATCGGCGCCGGCCCCTGCGGCCCCTGCTCGGAAATCTATATCGACCGGGGCGAAGCCTACGGCTGCGGCAAGCCCGACTGCAAGGTCGGCTGCAGCTGCGACCGGTATGTGGAAATCTGGAACCTGGTCTTTACCCAGTTTAATAACGACGGCAACGGCAACTACACCACCCTGCCCCAGAAGAACATTGACACGGGCATGGGTCTGGAGCGCCTGGCCTGCGCCATGCAGGATGTTGCCAACCTGTTTGAGGTGGACACGGTCAAAAACATCATGGCCCACGTGTCGAAGATTGCCGGGGTCAACTACCACGACAACGAAAAGAGCGACGTTTCTCTGCGGGTCATTACCGACCACGTGCGCTCCACCACCAT